>SHNJ01000012.1 GCA_004295055.1 Alphaproteobacteria bacterium
ATTGGGATTCCCAACCGTCATTATTTGCCTGCGCGATTATCAGCATCCGATGTATGGCGTCTATGCGGTGCGGGTACAAACCAAACATAAAACCGATTTGCCAGGCGTCGCCAATATTGGCATGCGCCCCACTATCGGCGGCAAGGCGGCACGGTGCGAGGCGCATATTTTCGATTTCACCGGCGATTTATATGAACAGCGCGTGGGCGTGGATTTGATTAAATTCATCCGCCCGGAAAAAAAATTCGCTGGCATTGAAGAATTAAAAACTCAAATCGCGCAAGACAGCGAAACCGCTAGAAAAATTTTTTCGATTTAATATAATAAAAAAACGGGGGCCAATTAGCCCCCGTTCGATGATAAAACAATTTTTATAAATTAGCGCATGTCGGAAGTTTTCGGAACTGGGCCGACGGTCCATTCATAGGTTTTTTCTTTCATGGCTTGCTGGCGTTTTTCCATGTTTTCTTTTTTGTTGGCCATTTTCTTTTCAATCAATTCTTTGCGTTTGGCTTGCATAGCTTCGCGCTTCATTTTGGCGTTTTCGCTGTTGGCGGTTACTGGCTGGTGCGCCGGGGTGGCTTTGCCTTCGGCTTTTACCGCTTGGTGCGCCGGGGTGGAATTGGATTCGGTGATGCTTTTTTGTTGACCTGCCATAGCGGGCAATACGGTGAACATAACCAAAGCAAGGGCGAGGGTTAATAGTCTCATGATGGATTCCTTTCTGATACTGATCTGATACTGAACGTTATTTTGAATACCCTGTCCACCTTACTCGGGTGATTGCGGAATTCAATAATTATCGACCATAGCGGATAAATTTGTTTGGAATATGGCTAAAGCCTTGATGAATTTCGCCTATCTAAAGGGTAGACATATCAAAATTTCCTGTTATTTTAATAGCTTATGCAAAAAATCCAAAGGCAAGGGTAACCATACATGTCCGAGCAAAAAGACCTTTACAAAAACACGGTATTTCTCCCTAAAACAGATTTTCCAATGCGCGCCAATTTGCCGCAAAAAGAGGTGGAGATTTTAAAGCAATGGGAAGCGCAGAAATTATCGGACCAGATTAAGGCCAAAACGCGCGGCCGCGAAAAATTCGTGCTGCATGACGGGCCGCCATACGCCAACGGCAATTTGCATATCGGCCATGCGTTGAATAAAATTTTAAAAGACGTCGTCAACCGCAGCCAACGCGGTTTAGGCAAAGAAGTCGATTATATCCCTGGTTGGGACTGCCATGGTTTGCCGATCGAATGGAAGATCGAAGAAAAATACCGCGAACAGAAAAAAGACAAAGACCAAGTGCCGATTTTGGAATTCCGCAAGGAATGCCGCGATTTCGCCGCGCATTGGATCGGCGTGCAGCGTGAGGAGTTTAAGCGCCTGGGCGTCGAAGGCGATTGGGACAACCCTTATTCCACCATGACATTCCCGGCCGAAGCGCAGATTTTCCGCGAGATCGGGAAATTCCTGGTCAACGGGTCTTTGTACAAAGGCATGAAATCGGTGTTATGGTCGGTGGTGGAAAAAACCGCCCTGGCCGAAGCCGAGGTTGAATATCACGATCATAAATCGCACTGGGTTCATATCCGTTTCCCGGTTGTCAAAACCAAACTAAAAGAAATCGAAGGCGCTGGCGTTGTCATCTGGACCACGACCCCATGGACCATGCCGGGCAACCGCGCCATCGCGTATGGCGAAGAGATTGACTATGTTCTGATCGAATCGGGCGAAGCCGAACCGGAATCTTTGGTAAAAACCGGCACCAAAATGGTGGTCGCGCAAAAATTATTGGATAGTTTTTGCAAAGAAACCAAAATCAAATCCTATAAAACTTTGGCGGAATTCACCGGCGACAAATTGCTGGGCACCGTGTGCGCTCATCCATGGCGCGGCAAAGGATATGATTTCAATGTGCCAATGTACGCCGGCGATTTCGTGACGACCGATGCCGGTACCGGCCTTGTGCATATCGCGCCGGGTCATGGTGAAGATGACTTTAATTTGGGCATGAAACACAAAATCGAAATCCCAAACACCGTGCAAGGCGACGGAACTTATTACCCGCACGTGCCGATGTTCGCCGGACAACATGTATTCAAAGTGCACGACAATATTTGCACCGAAATGCAGGCCGTCGGCGCCTTGATGGCGCGCGGCACCTTAGTGCATTCTTATCCGCATTCCTGGCGTTCCAAAGCGCCGTTGATTTTCCGCAATACGCCGCAATGGTTTATCGGCATGGAAGAAAACCAATTGCGCCAGCGGTCGTTGCAAGCGATCGACGAAACCAAATGGTTCCCGCAATCCGGCCGCAACCGGATTTATTCGATGGTGGAACAACGCCCGGATTGGTGCATTTCGCGTCAACGCGCCTGGGGCGTGCCAATTGCGGTATTCACCCATAAACAAACCGGCGAACCGCTGCGCGATCAAACCATTGTCGACCGCATCGCCGACGCATTCGAAAAAGAAGGCAGCGATATCTGGTACAAGGGCGATCCATGTCGTTTCCTGGAACCGGAGTATCCGACATCGGAATACGAACCGAGTTTCGATATCGTCGATGTATGGTTTGAATCGGGATCGACCCATGCGTTCGTGCTGGAAGGCCGCGATAATCTTGCCTGGCCATGCAACCTATATCTTGAAGGTTCGGATCAGCATCGCGGCTGGTTTCAATCTTCCTTGCTGGAATCTTGCGGCACGCGCGGATCGGCGCCATTTAAACAAGTATTGACGCACGGTTTCGTTCTGGATGGCGAAGGCCGCAAAATGTCCAAATCCATGGGCAACGTAGTGGCCCCGCAAGAAGTGATCAAGGAATATGGCGCGGATATTTTGCGCCTATGGGTGGTTGGATCGGATTACACCGAAGATTTGCGCATCGGCAAAGAAATCATCAAACACCAGGTTGAATTGTACCGCCGTATCCGCAACACGATGCGGTACTTGCTGGGCAGTTTGGATGGATATAATCCGACCGAAACCGTGACCACCGATAATATGCCGGAATTGGAACGCTGGGTTCTGCATCGCCTCGCCGAACTCGATAAAAAAGTGCGTGATGGATATACCAATTATAATTTCCATCAGGCGTTCAACGAACTGCATAATTTCTGCGCGGTGGATTTGTCGGCCTTTTATTTCGACATCCGCAAAGATTCCTTATATTGCGATGCCGCCGATTCGGTTCGCCGCCGCGCCTGCCGCACGGTTTTGAACCATGTATTTATGTGTCTGACCCATTGGCTCGCGCCGGTATTATGCTTTACCGCCGAAGAAGCCTTTGCGGCTTACGGATCGAAAGAAAGCGTGCATTTGGGCACTTTCCCCGAAGTTCCAGCCGAATGGTTAAATGCGGAATTGGGCACAAAATGGGACAAAGTCCGCGATATTCGCGGTGTCATCACCGGCGCGTTAGAAGTCGAGCGCCGCGAAGGCCGCATCGGTTCATCCCTGCAGGCGCACCCGCAAGTATATGTCAGCAAAGAACAAGCATCGTTATTGGACGGATTGTCCATGGATGAAATTTGCATTACATCGCAAATCACCATCAGCACCGCCCAAATCCCGAAAGACGCTTTTCAGTCGGAAGAAATTAAGAATATCGGCGTGGTCAGCAAACTGGCCGAAGGAGACAAGTGCGGACGCTGCTGGCGCATTCTGCCCGAAGTCGGCAAGGCGGCAGAAGGCCATCATTTGTGCAAACGTTGCGCCGATGCGGTCGATTTGGATGCGTTGGCGGCTTAGATGGCGCGATTCAACGACTATCGAAAAACTGGATTGGCGATTGCGGCCATCATTTTGATTTGCGACCTGATTACCAAGCAGTTTTTTCAGAATTTATTGTTCGATCCGCCGCGCAGCATCGAAATCCTGCCGTTTTTCAATTTGACCGCTGTTTGGAACAAAGGTGTTTCCTTTGGTTTAATGGCTGGCACCCAAATTTGGCATTTGCTGGCGATTGCCGCCGCCATTACGGTGATTATCATCCACTGGTTATGGCGCGCCGAGGATCGTTTTACCGCCGGCGGATGCGGTCTGATTCTGGGCGGGGCAATTGGCAATATTCACGATCGCATCCAATTCGGAGCGGTGCGGGATTTTTTCGATTTTTATATAGGATCCTATCACTGGCCGGCCTTTAATATCGCGGATTCCGCTGTATTTATTGGCGTCATATTTTTGCTGTTTTCTACTGTTAAACGTCCTGATAAGATCGCGTCGTAATTTCTATCCTAAAGGTGTTTCTTGCGTAAATCGATTTTGGCTTTTTTATTATTGCCGGCGTTCGCGCTGACGGGCTGTTCCGATTTTAAAGACAATTTGGGCCTAAGCCGCCCCAGTCCGGATGAATTCCGCGTCGTTTCGCGCGCGCCTTTGGTACTTCCCCCCGATTTCACTTTGCGGCCACCGGCGAATGGCGCCGCCAATTTAGGCGCAGTTACGCCGCGCACAAAGGCCGAATCCGCCCTGCTTGGCACCGACCCTAATACAAAAAAATCCGATGCGAAATTATCGAACGGAGAATCCAAATTATTGGATCTTACCGGCGGCGATAAATCCGACCCGTCGATCAAGGCCACCATCGACCGCGAAAGCGCGCAGCTGGCTGAAGCGAATAAAACATTGTTGGATAAAATCCGCGATTATGAACCGCCCGCGACTTTGGTGGATCCGGTAAAAGAAAAAGAACGATTGGAAAAAAATAAGGCCGAGGGCAAACCGGCCAACGAGGGCCAAATTCCGATGATCCAACCGAAACGCAAGGGTTTATTCAACCGCTGATGCGCCAAATATTCGCCCTTTTTCTTGTTATAGCGGCGATTTCAATACCGCTTTCAAGCAACGCGCAAAATCTGGTTTTACAGCAAGCGACTTTGGAAAATGGCCTGCAACTGGTTGTGGTGCCTAATCACCGCATGCCGATTTTGACCCACATGGTGTTTTACAAAGTCGGCGCCATGGATGAAATAAACGGCAAATCCGGTCTTGCCCATTTTCTGGAACATTTGATGTTCAAAGGCACGCCAAACGTGCCGGCGGGGGAATTTTCAAAACGCATTGCCGATATTGGCGGCAACGAAAATGCAATGACTACGTCCGATTACACCGCCTATTTCCAGACCATTGCCAAGGAACATTTGCCGCTGGTCATGGAACTCGAAGCCGACCGGATGCAAAATCTGTCCATGAGCGAGAAAGATTTCAATTCGGAGAAATCGGTTATTCTGGAAGAACGCCGGTCACGCGTGGGCAACGACCCAGGCGCGATTTTATCCGAAGAAATGATGGCGGCGCATTACCGCAATCATCCGTATGGGCGCCCATTGATCGGCTGGGAACATGAGATCGAGGATTTGACCCATCAAGACGTCATGGATTTTCATGCCCGTTATTACGCCCCCAACAATGCCATCGTGGTGGTTGCGGGCGACGCCGATATCGCCGACGTAAAACCTTTAGCCGAAAAATTTTATGGGTCCATCCCATCCAAAACGATCGATCGCGCCGTTGAACCCCAGGAACCGGCCGGGCATGCCAGCCGCAGCCTGGTTTACCGCAGCAACAAAGTCCGCCAGCCGCAATATATAAAATATATTTCCGTGCCCGGATTTTATACCAGTCCCGACCACCGCAACATTGTTTTTGGCCTGGAAGTTCTGGATCAAATACTCAGCGGCCCCAGCGGCATTTTATACAAAGATCTGGTGGTCGGTAAAAAACTGGCGGTTGGCGTTAACGCTTATTACGATCCCGACAAACGCGGCCCGACCAATTTTGTATTGGGCGCAACGCCGGCGGAAAAAACTTCGCAAAGCGATTTGGTGAGCGCCATCGACGCGGATATCCGGAATTTCATCAAAACCGGCGTGCAAGACGCCGATTTAGTCCGCGCCAAAAAATCGTTGCTGGCCGAGGCGATATATGCGCGCGACAATAATTACCGCATGGCTTATGTGGTTGGCGAAGCCCTGGCGCTGGGCGGAACGTTACAAGATATCGAAGATTGGGAAAAAAATATCGATGCCGTCAGCAAAGACGATGTGATGATCGCCGCAAGATTGCTGGTTTATGAAGAAGGCGCGACATCTGGCTGGCTGTTGCCGCCAGGGGAGTAATCATGAAACGTTTTTTCTTTTTATTCCTTTTGCTGATTTCCATTTCATCCGCCGCGCACGCGGTTGAAATTAAATCCGTCACCAGTCCTGGCGGCATTACCGCTTGGCTGATCGAAGACCATACATTGCCGATTATATCGATGGGATTTTCATTCGATGGCGGAAGCAAACTGGACCCCATGGGCAAGGAAGGCGCTGGCGACTTTACATCGGCGCTGCTGGATGAAGGCGCAGGGCCTTATAATTCCACCGAATTTCACGACCGGGTGAAAGAGCTGGCCGCCAGCATTTCCTTTGGCGTCGACAATGACTATTTTTCCGGATCCTTGCGTACATTGACGCAAAACAAAGACGAAGTTTTCGATTTAACCAGCGTTGCGCTGGAAAAACCGCGTTTTGATGCGCCTTCCGTAGCCCGTATCCGCAGCCAGTTTATGGCGATTTTAAAACAGAAGGAATCGGATCCCGACACTCAGGCCAGCGAATTGTGGTGGAAGACTTATTTTGCCGGACACCCTTATGGCCGGATTTATGATGCAAAATCCATCAATGAGGTACAGAAAAAAGATCTGACCAATTATTTGCGCCAAACATTAAACCGCCGCACATTGAAAATCGGCGTGGCCGGGGACATAACGCCCGAAGAATTGGGCGCGGCCCTGGACCGCATGTTCAAATTCTTGCCCGATTTCGATCCGGCGATTAAACCCGTTCCATTCGCCGCGCCGCAATCCGGCAACATTGTATTTAAAACCATGGATCAACCGCAAACTGTCGCGGTATTCGGCCAAAAAGGTTTGAAACGGGACAATCCGGATTTTTATCCGCTATATGTATTGAATCATATTCTGGGCGGCGGCAGTTTTTCATCGCGCCTTACCAAAACCGTGCGCGAGGATAAGGGCCTCGCCTATTCCGTATACAGCAGCATCGATACGATGCGGGATGCCGGCATTATTCTTGGCGGCGTTGCCACCAAGCGCCAGGATTTCGAGCAATCTCTGCAATTGATCCGCCAGGTCTGGGCCGAATTGCCGGACAATCTGACCGCGGAAGATCTTGAAACTGCTAAAAAATATCTGATTGGATCCTTTCCTCTGCGTTTCAGCTCTACCCCGCAAATAGCCGGGATTTTATTGGCTTTACAGCAGGATAATTTGGGCATAGATTTTTTCACCAAACGCAATGATTTGGTCGAGGCCGTGACATTGGATGACGTGCGCCGCGTGGCCAAACAAATTTTAAGCCCGGATTATTTATTATTCGCTGTCATCGGCGATTATCATCCAGGCAAACGGGAATAGCATGACCGATTCTTACCGGCAGAATATATTTTTTCCAAACGACTTTAATAAAACCGCCTATGACGCTTTACTGATCAAGGCGAATGATGTTGCGCAAAAAATATCGGCGCAAGTCGCTGGCGGCAATTATCCGTTTTTATCGGCCGCATTAAAAGACGACGGCACACTGGATGCCGCCAGGAAATTTTCTGGCAAGTTTTCCGATGTTGTTGTATTGGGCACTGGCGGATCGTCGCTGGGCGGTAAAACCTGCTGCGCCATCGCCGATTCAAAAATCAATGTGCATTTTCTGGCCAATGTAGACCCGGATGGGTTTGATCGCGCCCTAAAAAGACTCGACCCGGAAACGACCGGGGTCATCGCCATTTCCAAATCCGGCAACACCGCCGAAACACTATGCCAGTTGCATGCAATCGTGGAATGGCTGGGCCATAACAACCTTAAGGAAAAATTGCTGGTTATTACCGAAGCTGGCGACAACGTCATGCGAAAAATCGCCGGCCAATTGGGCGTTGCCATCCTTGACCATAATCCTAAAATCGGCGGACGTTATTCGGTTTTATCGATTGTCGGCATGTTGCCAGCCGCGATTGCGGGATTGGATATTGCTAAAATCCGCGCCGGCGCGGCGGACATATTAAACCGCGCGTCCACAGCCGATTCCGCCGCCGCGATTGGCGCCGCCGTCAGCATTACTTTGAACAAACATCATAAAATCAACCAGACGGTGCTGATGCCTTATGCCGACGCGTTAAAAACATTCGCGGAATGGTACAAACAATTATGGGCGGAAAGCGTCGGCAAAAACGGGCTTGGAACGACACCCATCGATGCGTTGGGCACCGTCGATCAGCATAGCCAGTTGCAATTATATTTAGATGGCCCACGCGATAAGTTTTATACATTGATTTTGCCGGATCATGCGGAAGAAGGCGCGCGCATCTCCCCACTGAAAAATGCATCCGATGATCGACTAGCTTATTTATACGGCCGCACCATGGGCGATTTAATCGCCGCCGAAGGAAAAGCCACCTTGCAAAGCCTGAAAAACAAGGATTTGCCAGTGCGTTGCATCGAAATCGGCAAATTAAACGAGCACACGCTGGGCGCGTTATTCATGCATTTTATGCTGGAAACCATGATTGGCGCGGAATTGCTGGGCATTAACGCCTTCGATCAGCCCGCGGTTGAGGAAGGCAAAATCCTGACCAAAAAATATTTGCAAGAATTGCATAACGCGGCTTAACCGCATGACCATCCGCATCCTGCCCAACCATCTTGTCAACCAAATCGCCGCCGGCGAGGTGGTGGAACGGCCTGCGTCGGTGGTCAAGGAATTGGTGGAAAATGCGATTGACGCCGGCGCCAGCCGGATCGAGGTTTTTATCCGCGGCGGCGGATTAAATAAAATCACCGTGCGCGACAATGGCAAGGGCATGAATGCGGCTGAACTGCCATTGTCGGTCGAACGCCACGCCACATCGAAACTGACCGACGACAATTTGGATCGTATCGCATCGCTTGGTTTCAGAGGCGAGGCCTTGCCGTCGATCGGTTCTATCGCCCGCCTGTCCATCACCAGCCGTCCGCAAGATCAAGATAGCGGATTTTCAATCAGGGTCGAAAGCGGCAAGAAATCCAAACCGGTTCCGGCCGCGCATAATATCGGCACCAGCATCGATGTCGAAGATTTATTTTACGCCACACCGGCGCGATTGAAATTCATGAAATCGCCAGCGACGGAAAGCGCGCAAATCACCGATACGATCCGGCGGTTGGCGCTGGCCTGCCCCCATATCGCATTCGATTTGAACGATGAGGATGGCGCTATTTTAAAATTAAACGCCGGTCAGGGCGATTTCTTTTCCACCATTCGCGCCCGCGTTGTCGATGTGATGGGCGGCGAATTCGCGGCCAATCATTTGCCAATCGATGTTGAACGGGATGGATACCGTTTATATGGCCTTGTCAGCATTCCAACCTATAGCCGCGGCAACGCGCAAATGCAGTTTTTTACCGTCAATAATCGCCCCGTGCGCGATAAACAATTATTGGGCGCGCTGCGAGCCGCCTATCAAGACGTATTGGCCAGCGACCGTTATCCCTATGTCGCGCTATATTTGGATATTCCGGCACAGGATTTGGATGTTAATGTGCATCCGGCGAAAACCGAGGTGCGGTTCCGCGATGCCAATAAAGTGCGCGGGTTACTGATAGGCGCGATCCGGGCGGCGATTGCCAGCGAACAATCCCTGACATCCAGCAGCAGCAACCAATCCGCCATGATTATGGCTTTCCAGCGGCGCGAAACGGCGCAAAATTATGTGGCGCAACACCAATCCGGCTTTTCCGATTTTATTCCCATGGCGCGCAATCTGGATTCCGCGGCCGCCGAGGCGATTGAAACCCAGATTCATCATCCCCTAGGCGCGGCCGTTGCGCATATTCATGAAAATTATATTGTCGCGCAAACTGAATCGGGCCTGATTTTAATCGACCAGCACGCCGCCCATGAACGGATTGTGTACGAAAAAATGAAAAATGAAATGGCCGCATCCGGCATTAAACGGCAGATTTTATTGATTCCGGAAGTGGTCAAATTGCCGGCCGGGCAAAGCCGCGTATTGTTGGAACGCGCGACGGAATTGGAAAAACTGGGATTAATGGTGGAAAGTTTCGGCGCAGACGCCATTTTGGTGCGCGAGATACCAAGCATATTGGGCAAAAGTTCGGTTGCCGGGATGATCGAACAATTATCCGCCGATTTATCGGATATGGACGGATCGTTGGAATTAGAAAAAAATCTTTGGCAAATATGTTCGACCATGGCGTGCCATGGCAGCGTTAGATCGGGGAGAATTTTAAATGCCGCCGAAATGAATGCGTTATTGCGCCAAATGGAACAAACGCCTAATTCCGGCCAGTGCAATCACGGCAGACCGACCTTTATCGAATTGAGTTTGTCGGATATCGAGAAATTATTTGGCCGCAAATAAATAGAACCGTATCTTCGCCGCGCCATAAACTCGTTCATCCAGCAATTCCAATTCCGGCAATGTATATTCTTCTTTTGCCGCAGATTCGATGACGATCAAAGCACGTGGCGACAGCCAATTATTTTGACGCAAAGATTCGATGCAAGGCGCAATCAATCCTTGGTTATAGGGCGGATCTAAGAATACCAGATCGAACTGTTCCCGCGCCGGCGGCAAATTCAAGGCATCGGCAGAAATAAAATCGCATATGCCTGTCGCTTTCATATCTTCGGCATTGGCGCGCGCGGTTTTAATGTCGCGGTCGATAAAACACGCATAATCCGCGCCACGCGATAACGCCTCCAGCCCCAGCGCGCCACTGCCGCAAAACACATCCAGAACACTTAATTTTTGCGGGATCGGCAAATCGAAAATCGATGCCGGTTTTCCATGCGATAAAATATTGTACAATGCCTGCCGGGCGCGGTCTGATGTGGGGCGAATATCGTTTCCTGGCGGAACCGACAATTTACGGCCTTTGTAAATGCCGGTGGTAATGCGCACTACTTACCCCCAAAATATCCCGGCAGCAATTTATGCAATTGATCCTCGCCGATTTCCTTGGCCTTTCCGGGCCCAAGATCGCGCAATTCAAACGGCCCATACCCAAGCCGCGTCAAACGGTTCACCGCCAGACCGAAATGTTGCATCATTTTGCGGATTTCGCGATTCTTGCCTTCGTGCAAGGTAACAAACAGCCACGCATTGCGCCCGGTGGCCTTGTCTATTTCCACGGTGGCTGGCGCGTATCGCACGCCATCGACCGTTATGCCTTTGCCCAGCCGTTCTATAATTTCCGGCGTAACCGTACCATATACGCGCACGCGATAATGGCGCGAAAAACCGTTTTTGGGCAATTCCATGTACCGCGCCAGTCCGCCATCGTTGGTCAGCAAGATCAATCCCTCGCTGTTTAGATCGAGTCTTCCGACCGATACCACGCGCGGCAACGATTTCGGCAGAATATCGAAAATGGTCGGACGCCCCTGCGGATCATTGTGCGTAACGACATATCCGAGCGGTTTGTGATACAACCATAATTTGGCTTGTTTCGATTTCCATATAAATGGCCGGTTGTTCACCGTGATTTTATTGATTGGCGAAACCACGCAAGCCGGTGTTTTTAACACCTCGCCATCGACCGTAACCCGGCCTTCCAAAATCCATTGCTCGGCCTCGCGCCGCGAACATAATCCCGCATGGGCCAAAACCTTGGCAATACGTTCCGGTTTGTTTTTAATTGGCGCGGTCGGTTTTTTGGTTTGGAAAGAACGGCGCGAATTGAATTTCTGCGTCACGCGTTTCTTAGCGGCCTGTTTTTTAGGTCTGGTCATTGGCATGCCCCGATTAATGCGGAAAATATCTTTGCGTCATGCGGACTGGCCGCGTATTCCGGGTGCCATTGCACGCCCAGGCAAAAACGGTAGGACGGGGATTCTATTCCCTCGATCACGCCATCTCCGGCGCGCGCGCTGACAATCGTGCCGGTGGGAACATTTTTAATCGATTGGTGATGCGATGAATTCACCGCCAAACGATCGACCCCTAAAATACGGTGCAACATCGTGCCAGGCTCCACCGCAATATCGTGCGCGGCTTGATCGAATGGCGGTTTTTGCGAATGTTCGTGCGCATTCGGCACCGCATCTGGAATATGTTGGATCAAACTGCCGCCAAGCGCCACATTCAATGTTTGCATGCCGTTGCAAATGCCCAATACCGCCTTGCCGGATTCCAACGCCGCACGAATCAAGGCGATTTCAAAATCGGCGCGCGGGGAGTTTTTAATTTTGGATTTTGGATGCGGCTCTTCGCCATATAATTTTGGATCCAAATCGTCGCCCGCGCCCACAATCAAAAACCCATCGCATAATAAGCTGTATGCTGCGACGGCGTCCTTGCGATATGGAATTAAAATCGGATTGCCGCCGGCATTGGCCACCGCATCGCTGTAATTTTCGCGCATGGCATAATATGGCCGCCATTCCGAAAACCCGCCCGGTTTCGGTTCCTGCCAGTCTGGAATAATGCCAATCAGCGGTTTTTTCATCTTTTCTGCCCTTGAAGCTCTATTCAATTCTATATAGTTTATACCGTATGCAGAATCAAAATTACATGCAAATCGCGCTGACCGAAGCACGGGCGGCCGAGGCCCGTGGCGAAGTGCCTATTGGCGCGGTGGTGGTCGACAAGTCCGGGCAAATTATTGCGCAAGCAGGCAACAGAACGGAAGAAACGAACGATCCATCCGCCCATGCCGAATTATTAGCATTGCGTATGGCGGCACAAAAAATCGGCGAGCCCAGATTGGTCGATTGCGATTTGTATGTGACGTTGGAGCCATGCACCATGTGCGCGGCGGCGATCAGCCAATTTCGTGTCCGGCGGTTATATTATGGCGCCTATGATCCCAAGGGCGGCGCGGTCGATCATGGCGTTAAATTTTTTGCCTCCCCCACTTGCCACCACGCGCCGGAAATTTACGGCGGCATTATGGAAAGCGAAACCGGCGCGTTATTACGCGGTTTTTTTGAATCGAAACGCGCATAATTCCATATAGAAAAAAACCCGGATTTATTGTATTTTCAAATCCTGCTTAACAAGGGAATTTCCATGAATATTTTGGTCATTGGCGGCGGCGCGCGGGAACATGCATTATGCTGGGCAATAACACAATCGCCCGATTGCGGTAAATTATTTTGCGCCCCTGGCAATTATGGCATTTCGCAAATCGCCGCAGGCGCCAATATATCCGTGACCGATTTTACTGCGATTACCGATTTTATCAAAACCAACAAAATCGATTTTGTGGTTGTCGGCCCGGAACAACCACTAGTCGCCGGACTTGCCGATCATCTGATAAAAATAAATGTGCCTGTATTTGGCCCATCGCAAGCAGCCGCGCAATTAGAAGGATCGAAAGGATTCGTCAAGGATTTATGCCGCGAACATAATATTCCAACCGCCGGATATGAACGCGTTTACGATGTGCCAGCGGCGGAAAAAGTTATAGCCAGAATGAAAGGCAAAGTGGTGGTCAAGGCCGACGGGCTGGCCGCCGGCAAGGGTGTTATTATCGCCGAAAATCAAGCCGAAGCGGTCGGAGCGGCAAAAAAATTATTATCGCCTGGTCCCGAAGGCCATCCGTCGCTGGTTATCGAAGAATTTTTGGATGGCGAGGAAGCGAGCTTCTTTGCCCTGGTCGATGGCGAAACCGTGGTGCCATTGGTCGCGGCGCAAGATCACAAACGCGCCTTTGATGGCGATCTGGGCCCGAATACCGGCGGTATGGGCGCTTACTCCCCCGCGCCAGTTTTTACCCCCGCCATTCAACAACAAGTGATGGAAAAAATTATCCGCCCAACCGCGCGCGCGATGGTATCGCGCGGCATGCCGTTTCGCGGCGTGTTATTTGCCGGCCTGATGATTACCGAGACCGGACCGCATTTGATTGAATATAATGTGCGGTTTGGCGATCCGGAATGCCAGGCGATTTTGCCCCGCCTGGATGGCGATTGGCTGAAGGTTTTATACGCGACCGCGACCGGAAAATTATCCACCCTACCCGCGTTAAAATGGCGCGATATATGTACATTGGGCGTTGTTTACGCCAGCCAAGGGTATCCGGAACAATATAAGAAATACACGCCGATCCGCAATTTGGATGCTCTGAAAGGTCTGCCGCATATTCAACTGTTCCATGCCGCAACCAAATGGAATGAAAATCAAATCGTTGCCGATGGCGGCCGCGTTTTATCTATAGTTGGCGAAGGCACAACCATTGCCGAGGCGCAAAAACGAGCTTATGACGCGATTGGCAAAATCGACTGGCCGGACGGTTTTTACCGCAAAGATATTGGCTGGCGCGCGATTGCCGGCAAAAAACAAGTGGCGTAAATGGCCGATCCGGCATTTCAAAATTCTCCCAGCAATATTCCCGAATTTACGGTTTCGGAAATTGCCCATGCGGTTAAACGCGTGGTCGAAGGCAGTTTTGAACGGGTGCGGGTGCGCGGAGAAATATCAGGCCTAAGCCGCCCGGCATCGGGCCATGTATATTTCAAATTAAAAGACGCGGATGCGGTTTTGGACGGCGTGTGCTGGAAATTCAGCGTGCCGCGATTGAAAATAAAACCGGAAGACGGGATGGAAATCATCGCGACCGGCAAGGTTTCAACCTATCCCGGCGGATCGCGATATCAGATTATCGTCGATTCGATCGAACTTGCCGGCCAAGGCGCATTGTTAAAATTGCTGGAAGAACGCAAGAAAAAACTGGCCGCCGAAGGATTATTCGATCCCGAACGAAAAAAGAAATTGCCGTTCTTGCCGCGCGTTATTGGCGTGGTGACATCCCCGACTGGCGCCGTTATCCGTGACATCCTGCATCGTTTGGCCGATCGGTTTCCTCGCGATGTATTGGTTTGGCCGGTGCCGGTGCAGGGCGATGGCGCCGCCGCGCAAATCGCCGCCGCGATTACGGGCTTTGACACAAAATTGCCGGAAAATGGCATTCCAAAGCCCGATGTTTTAATCGTCGCGCGCGGCGGCGGCAGTATCGAGGATTTATGGGAATTTAACGATGAATCGGTCGTCCGCGCTGTCGCCAATTGTTCAATTCCGGTTATTTCGGCAGTGGGGCATGAAACCGATGTTACTTTGATCGATTATGTCGCCGATGTTCGCGCGCCGACACCAACCGCGGCGGCGGAATTGGCGGTACCGGTGCGATTGCAATTGATCGCCGCCATGGCGGATAAAACCGCAAGACTACAAAATGCCATCGCCAAATTTCTGCAATTGCATAAAAAACATTTGCAAAGCCTGTCCCGCGGCCTGCCCCACCCGCGCGAACGTTTAGCGATGATGCAGCAGAAACTGGATGAACGCGTTTTACGCCTGTCCAAATCGGTTGCCGCGTTTCTACATGCGCGAAACCTGCGATTGCATAAGATTCATATTTCGCCCGAATTATTGCGGCTTGACCTGCGCCGCCAAGGGCAACAAATCAAACAATCCGAAGCCCGATTGCGCCAGGCGATCATACGGCATTTGCAGCGCGCCAAAGATCAGTTTTCCAAACAAACAAGGCTGCTGCAAACCCTGTCTTATGAACGGGTGTTGGAGCGCGGATTTGCGTTAATGCTGGATCAAAATGGCCAGGCGGTGACTAAAATCGACGCCGTCAATGTCGGCGAAGATTACAGAATTCGTTTGCACGATGGAGAATCCACAGCCACGATTAAAGACAAGAAGAGAAAATAGTTACATAAACCGGCTTAATAATTTTTCCAATTGGCCTGGATCGGACCATTCCACCCGCACGTGAATAGGTTCGATATTTTCTTGCAGATTTTGTTCGATGCGCACTAAATCTTTGGCGGTTGTGACCAGATGGGCGCCTTGGCGTTCGGCTTCTTTGATCAGTAAAACAATTTCCGAGGAATTGAAATAATGATGATCGGGAAAATCATGGGTTTCAATTACATTTAAACCGTAATCCCGCAACATATGGTAAAATTTTTGTGGGCGGCCGATTCCGGCAAAAGCCATGATTTTCCGGCCCTTCAGTTTTTCGATTTGCCGCGCATCCGGCACCATCCTGGCTTGCAGAATCGGCTTGCTGCTTGGAATCCTGGCAAATAGATGGTGTTTATCTTGGCCGTACAGAACGATGGTATCGGCGCGATCGACCGCATGATCGAATTTTTCGCGCAATGGCCCGGCCGGAATGATCCGGCCATTGCCAACGCCATATTCGCCATCCACCACCAGCAACGATAAATCTTTGTGAAGATATGGATTCTGAAATCCATCATCCATCACAATAACATCCGCGCCTTCGGATACGGCCAATTTAGACGCGGCGACACGATCTTCGCCGATGACGGTTATGCCCGTGCGGGTCAATAATAAGGCTTCATCGCCAACATGAATCGCTTGATGCGCGTGGGGATCGACCACCAATGGACCGCCATAAATGCCCCCATACCCATAACTTAGAAATACCGGGGTTTTATTCTGTTTTTTAAAAAACTCGCCCAGACTGAGGCAAATTGGCGTTTTTCCCGCCCCGCCAGCCACCACATTGCCGACACAAATAACCGGCACAGATGCCTTGTATGTTTTGGCGAAATCGCGGCGCATTTTTCCAAGTCCGGCATATAACCAGCTTAAGGGCGTAAAACAACGCGCGGCGGGGCAATCGATATGCCAAAACTCAGGCGTTTGCATAGCGCACATCCTGTTGTTGAACAGGGCCTATATAGGGCTGCAAACGCGCCACTACAAAATCTAAAATCCGGTCTTGACTTTGTGCCACGGCAAGCGCTCGTTGCCCCAGACTTTGAGAAATATAAATATCGCCCAGCAATCTTTGCACATAGGATTGCAATTCCAAATCATTATTTACCACCCAGGCCGCTTGCGCGGATTGCATCGCCTGATGAAGATCAACAAAATTCTGCATTTGCGGACCATAAACTATGGCGCATCCATATCGCGCCGGTTCCAGCAAATTATGCCCGCCTTTGACTTTTAAACTGCCGCCCATGAATACGATTTTACAAACGGAGAAAAACAAACCAAGCTCGCCAATCGTATCGGCTAAATATATATCGGTTGAAGCCGCAATGGCTTGGCCGCGCGAACGCACAGCCACATTCAGCCCCAATATGCGCAATTCATTTTGAATCTTGGTGCTGCGTTGCGGGTGGCGCGGAGCGATAATAGTCAAAAGCCCCGGATATTTTTGCCGTAAAACACGATGCGCTTCGCCGATCGATTTTTCCTCGCCCTCATGCGTGCTGGCGGCGCACCATACAAGCCTGCTGCCTATAGATTGCTGTAACCAATGCCGGTCAGCCTGGCGATAAGGCAGTGGAGCGGCGGCAAATTTTAAATTTCCGGAAATTTCAACTGGCGATGCGCCAAGCGCCGTAAAATAACGCGCATAAGTTTCATTTTGCGCCAGCACATGAGAAAAGTTTTTCAATAATTGCGCAATAAAACCAGGATTCTTTTGCCAAGATTCAAATGATTCATCCGACATGCGCGCGTTCAATAAAACAATATCTATATTGCGCGCCTTGGTTTGGGAAATCAGATTCGGCCATAATTCCGATTCCACCCAAATGGCGAAATTTGGCATCCAATGATGCAAAAAACTGTCCACCCATCCTGGATGGTCCAGCGGAATATATTGATGCAACAACCGGGAATGCAGGCGTGGCTTTATAAATTCCGCCGATGTTTTTGTGCCGGTGGTGATTAAAACGGTGATATTCGGATAAAGTATAAATAGCCGTTCGATCAAGGTTAATACCGATTGGCTTTCGCCGACGCTGGCCGCATGTATCCAAACCAAACGCCCGGCGGGACGTGGCATAGTAGCCCGTCCGAATCGTTCGCATAGACGTTGTGGGTCTTCCTTACCCAACCGCACACGGATTTTTAAATACAACCGCAAAATCGGGGCGATCGCACGCAGTGTCCATCGATACAGAGTCAGTTTATTCATGATGCTTTCCGTTGAGACATCATATCATTAAGCCTGGATTCGTCCAAGGGGATTGGCGTCTGACCGCATAATTGGTCGGAACGATTCGAAACATCTATCAAGTCCTGCTCTAATTTCTGGCGGTATAGTTCCAGGTCCGCGTCGCTGCAATCTTGCGGCACATGGATAGGATTACCCCATACATAGGCGCCACGCGAAAATGGCAAACAGACCAAAAACCGGTCCCAACTTTGTAAAACCTTGCGTTTACTGGTCGCAACCGAAACATTAACGATTGGAATGCCGGTTAGTTTCGCCAGATACACAGGGCCAGGCGCGGCTTGGAATCGCGGCCCACGCGGCCCATCCGGGGTAATGCCGACACAATAACTCTGTTCAATTTTTTCGACCATTTCCCGCAATGCGGCGCTGCTGCCGCGCGAGGTGGAGCCTGTAACCGTGCCCACGCCATAATGATGAATAGTTTGTGAAATAAATCTGCCGTCACGATGCTGCGAAATCAAAATCGTCGCCTTCACCCCTTTGCGCCAGCAACGGCACATGCACAGCAAACGATTATGCCAAAAACAGACGATCATCGGTTTGCCGGCATCCCAAAATGATTCCGGCACCGCGCGATTATGGTGTTCCCAGCGCGACGTGTAATACACCAATTCCATATATAAATAGGCAACCCAGGAAATCAGCGATTGCACCAACGAAGATTGAATCAATTTGCGGCGGAATTTTTTGGACATTTACGCGTTCACTGCGTTCAATTGCGGCGCTGGTTGGTTCTGATCCTGGGCCTGATATTGCATGCTATATAATTTGGCATACGCACCGCCCTTGGCCAGCAATTGTTGATGGGTGCCGGATTCCACCACCCAACCTTGATCGATGACATAAATCAAATCCGCGTTGACGATGGTCGACAGGCGATGCGCAATCACAATCGTGGTTCTGCCGCGCATCAAATCCTGCAAGGCGCTTTGTACCTGGCGTTCGGTATTGCTGTCGAGCGCCGAGGTTGCCTCGTCCAGCAACAGAATGGGCGCGTTTTTCAGCATGGCGCGGGCAATCGCCACGCGTTGCCGCTGGCCACCCGACAATTTCGATCCTTGCGGACCAACCGGTGTGTCGTATCCATTTGGCATGGACATGATAAATTCATGCGCGCCCGCCGCCTTGGCCGCCTGAATAATATCCAGCTCCCCGGCGTTCTTTTGGCCATAGGCAATATTGGCGCGGATCGTATCGTCGAACAGCAAAGTTTCCTGGCTGACCAGCGCCATCGCATCGCGCAGGCTATGCAAAGTTACATCGCGCACATTCTGGCCATCAATCACGATAGAACCCTTGCTTACATCATAAAAGCGCGGGATTAGATTTAAAATCGTACTTTTGCCGCCGCCCGATGGACCGACCAGGGCCGTAGTGCGGCCAGCCGGAATATCCAGTTGCATATTCCATAACGCGGTTTTGCCATTATCATACGAAAATTCGACATCGCGGAATTCGATTTTGGCTTGAGCCAATTCTAAATCCTTGGCATCCGGAGCGTCGACAATTTTAGACGGCACTTCGAGCAAGTCATAAATACGCTGGGCGGAAGCCATGCCTTCTTGCAATCCGGCGTTTAATTTTGCAAGGCCTTTTAACGGCTCATACGCCAACAATAACGCCGTGATAAACGAGAAAAAAGCGCCCGTGGTTTTATAGCCGTCAATAACCTGATATCCGCCATAAATAATAACGGCGCAAACCGCGATGGCGCCGAAAAATTCCATAATGGGAGAATTCGCGGAACGATAACGTTGCGAACGTTGGGATAAAATATAAAGATTTTCGGTCAAATGTTCGGCGCGGGAAACTTCTTCGTCTTCTGTATTATTCGCCTTCACGTGGCGCATGCCATGAAATACTTGTTCCAATAATGATGCATACGTGCCCGCGCTGCCCTGCGATGTATACGATAATTTACGCACCTTACGGCCCAATTTGGCAATCGGAAACGCGGTTAAAGGAAAAACTACCAGCGCGATAAAAGCCAATTTGGCGTCCTGATAAAACAACATCCCCATCAGGAAAATCAGTGTCAGAATATCCTTGCCCATGCCCGTGATGGTGTTCGCCACCGCATAACGCAACATCCCTACGTCATATGTAAAGCGCGATACCAACGCGCCAGTTTGCGAACCGTGAAAAAATGCCAGATCCGCGCGCACCACATGGCGGAACATCCGGTTTTGCAAATCGCGAATAATGCCCTGGCCAATGCCGTTCATCAGCATCGCCTCGCCATAAGTCGCAAGGCCGCGCACGGCGAACAATACGATTACCGCAAGACCGATTGGCCACAGGGCGGCTTCGTTTTTTTCGATAAATATTTTATCCAGAATCGGTTCGATCAATTTTGCAAATGTGGCCGTGGTCGCGGCGATAATGACCATCATGCACAAGGCCAGACCCAGGCGGCCCTTATAATTTTTAATGTGATCGCGCGCCAAGCGGCGCATAAGAGTACGGGTGGTAGCAAAATTCGGTTTGATTTTATCCATCTATTGTCCCGCCAGCGTCATTTGCCCGACACGAATTGTCGGACTGTCGACGCCATATTTAAATTCCAAATCATTGGCCGGCGTCAGTTCCATAAACATTTCCGATAAATGCCCGGCGATGGTGACTTCCGATACGGGATAAGCAATCTGCCCGTTTTCAATCCAAAACCCGGATGCGCCCTGGCTGTAATCGCCAGTAACCAGATTCACTCCCATGCCCATGGTTTCAGTGACATAGAACCCTTGCTTAATATCGGCCATCAATTGTTGCGGCGTAACCGAACCAGAAGCCAAATAAAAATTGCTGATCGAAGGCGATGGCACACTGGAAACGCCGCGCACCGCATGACCGGTCGAATGCAAACCCAATTGACGGGCGGAGCGGCAATCCATAATCCAATTCTTTAAATAACCGCCTTCGATAAAATGAATATTGCGCGTCGCGATGCCTTCGGCATCGAACGGCCGGGACCGCAAGGCGCGTGGGCGCGATGGATCGTCGATAATATTGATGGAGCCCTTAAATATTTGCTGACCCATTTTCGATTTCAAGAATGATGTGCCACGCGCCACCGTCGCGCCATTGATTGCGCTGGCCACATATCCCACAATACCGCGCGCGACGCGCGGATCGAATACCACCGGCACTTGCTGTGTTTTGACTTTGCGCGGATTCAGGCGCCTTACAGCACGCTCGCCGGCCTTGCGGCCGATAATATCCGGCGAGATCATGTCCTTGTAAAAAACGGCGGAGCTATAATCATAATCGCGCTCCATCCCGGTGCCTTCGCCGGCAATCACCGATGCCGATACTGAAAAACTCGATTGATCATATTCACCGGCAAGACCATTACTATTTACCAAATAAATTTTAGAACGGCTGGCGTGCGCGTCGCCGCCTTCGCTTTTGGTAACGCCTTTAACGGCTTGCGCGGCGTCCTCGGCTTTCTTTGCCCATTCTTGCAATTTTTCTTCGCCAATATCGGAATCATCGGCGTTATGATGCTTATGCTCGCCAATCAAAGAGTCGTTTTTATCGGCAAGGCCGCAATACGGATCATCCGGCGAGGCCTTGGCCATCGCGACCGCGCGGTCAACCACTTCGTTGATTTCGGTTAAATTGGAATAGGACGAAGATACTACCGATTGTTTTTTACCGATAAATACGCGCAAACCAACATCGGCCGAGGCGGAGCGTTCCAATTTTTCCAGCTTGCCGTACCGTACCGATACATCCTGGCTAACGGAGTCCACCAAAATAGCGTCGGCCGCGCTTGCCCCCTTGGCAATCGCTTTACCAATAATATCGCCCAAAAAATTCAAATGATCCGTCATTATAAAATCGTTTCCATAAATAAAGCCGAGGATACGATCAACCCGGCCCAAATATTGCTTTTAAACCTTGCAAGCGCATTTTGCGCATCGCCCGACAGAAGGGTTAACACCTGCCATAACAACAGGCAACTTAGCACAAACATATGGCCAAAGTACACCATGCCAAATCCTTGTAAAACCCCCAGAAATACAAGGATTGACGCCATCCAAACATAGCATAATAAAGCCATGGGATGCACTGAACCTTGCATTAAAACCGCCGTTGATTTCACGCCAATCCGCATATCGTCCTCTATATCCTGCAAGGCATATATAGTGTCGTAAGCCAAAGTCCACAATATCGCCGCCATATATAAAAGACCGGCTGCGGGGTCGAGCCGCCCTTGCAAAGCCGCATATCCAACCAAAATTCCCCAATTAAAGGTAATGCCCAGAAACAATTGCGGCCAATAGGTGATACGTTTCATCCATGGGTATAAAGCAACCGGAATAATTGCGCCCAACGCAACGATTCGCGCAAAATTATTTAGAACAAATAAAATTGGCAAGGCGCAGACGCACAAAAATATAATCAATATGATCGCCTGTTTCTTGGAAATCTCGCCGCTGGCCAGGGGCCGCATAGCGGTGCGCTCAACCTTGGCATCGAAATCGCGGTCGCAAAGATCGTTGTAAATGCATCCGGCGCTGCGCAGTAAAACGCTGCCGATAAAAAACAGGCTCGCGTAATAAATATATGCGGTCAAATCGCCATTCCAGGCAAGCCCAAGCCCCCACAGGCATGGAAAATATAACAGCCAGATCCCAACCGGCTTGTCCCAGCGCGAAAGGCGCGCAATAGCATTGAAATTCATGGATCTTGACCTTTGGCTTTAATGCGATACTCTCTGCCGCATGAGTACGGAATATAAAGCAAAAACACGGCTTTATCTAGCGAGCGATTTGGCCGCCGGGCGCGATATCCCCTTGAATAAAGACCAGGCGCATTATTTGCGCAATGTGCTGCGCGCGGATACTGGCGCGAAGATCCATGTTTTTAACGGCCGCGACGGCGAATATGTGGCCGAATTCGACGGTAAAACATCGATCGTAACCGGCACACAGACAGAATCGCAAAAATCGGATTTGGACGTTTGGGTTTTATTCGCGCCGGTGAAAAAAGATCAAACCGACTTTATTTTACAAAAATGCACCGAATTGGGCGCATCGGTTTTACAGCCGGTTTTTACCGATTATACCAATACCGAACGGTTTAATATCGAACGCGCCGCCGCCAATGTGATCGAAGCCAGCCAGCAATCGCGGCGATTAACCGTGCCAGCGGTGAAACAAGCCGATTCGTTGAAAAATATTCTGGCCGCATGGCCCAAAGACCGTGCGTTGATTTTCTGCGATGAAATGCGGACCTCGCCGCCACTGCCAAAGATTCTAGCGGATATGCAGGGTCAAAAACCGGCGTTTTTATCTGGCCCGGAAGGCGGGTTTAGCGCCAAGGAACGCGATTATTTAAACTCTCTGCCGTTTGTGAAATCCGCCAATCTTGGCCCACGCGTTCTGCGCGCCGAAACCGCCGCCATGACCGGCCTTGCGGTTTATGGCGCGATTTACGGCGACTGGAAATAATTAAACGCGGACTATATATCCGGCATGACCATGTTGCAAAAATCCGAATTGATCGAAATTTTTACCCATCAGTCCAAACCGCGCAGCGAATGGAAGATCGGGGTTGAATTCGAACGGTTTGCGTTTAATAAAAAAACTTTGAAACCGCTTCCATTTTCCGGCCCGGTCAGCACAACCGCCCTGCTGCAAAAACTAATCGAGAAATACAATTGGCAGGCCGTTTATGAGGGCGGGAATATTGTCGCCCTGAGACGCGAAACGCAATCCATTACGTTGGAACCTGGCGGCGCGGTGGAATTATCCGGCGCCACATTGCCGTCGGTGCATCATTGCTGTAAAAGCGTCAGCACCCATATGCGTGAAACGGAAGATGTGGGTAATGAATTAGACATCGGATTTCTGACGCTTGGATTTGACCCGAAATGGGACCGCAGCGATTTCACATGGGTTCCCAAAAAACGATACGACATTATGCGCAATTACATGCCGCGCGTTGGCGACATGGGCATCGACATGATGCTGCGCACCGCAACAGTGCAAGTAAATTTGGATTACGAGTCGGAATCCGATATGATCCAGAAAACGCGCATCGGATTGGCGTTACAGCCGATTATCGGGGCAATGTTTTCCAATTCGCCATTTAAAAATGGCGGCCTAAATCAATTCCAGTCATACCGCAACCATGTTTGGCTGCACACCGATCCTGCGCGCACAGGCAATTTGCCTTTTATGTTCGATAGCGATTCGGGATTCGAAAAATATGCCGATTACTTGCTGGATGTGCCGATGTATTTTGTCATTCGCAACGGACAATATATCGACGCCAGCGGCCAATCGTTCCGCGATTTTATGGCGGGAAAACTACCTGCCCTGCCGGGTGAATTCGCCACTGTCGAAGATTGGAAAAATCACATTACTTGCGTATTTCCGATTGTCCGGCTGAAACCATGGATCGAAATGCGCGGCGCGGATGGCGGCAGCTGGGAATATTTATGCGCCCTGCCCGCTTTATGGACTGGATTACTGTACGACGCAGATGCGCAATTGGCCATGACCGATTTAATAAAAAACTGGACCGCGGACGAAAGAAGATCCCTGCATCTGGATACGCCGAAAATGGGACTACACACCAAATTTCAGGGCGGCACCGTAATCGATATCGCGCGGCAAATTGTAAATATTGCTGAACATGGCTTAAAACGCCGCGATTTCCGCGACAAAAACGGCGCCGATGAAACTTACTTCCTGAATCCATTAAAAGAGATTTTACAATCCGGCAAAACTCAATCGGATTTGTTAATCGAAAAATTGAATGGCGAATGGGGCGGAAAGATAGACCAACTTTTTAATGATCAAAACTAAACCCGCTAGGCCTAAGGATTTTTGTGATTTTCGAGAACCGGAGCGCAGCGTACGTTAAAGTACGCAAGCACCGAAAAGCGCAGAAAATTGCAAAAAGCCAACGGCATAGTCAGGGTTTAAAAATCCGTGGTGCGGCCTTTATGTTGCCAATCGCCATGCTCGGTCGGATTCTGACCTTTATACCCTCCCACTTCGGGGTCAAGCGGCTGTTTCGGCGCTGGGGCGGGCGCCTTATTTTCCAAGTCTTTGTTTTTATTGTTATCCATGATTGTAATTTGACCTTGCCGCGTTAAAAATCAAGGGTAAATTGGCGCATGGCTTCACCATTACAATCCCGCATCGTCGCGTTGCAAATGTTGCAGGATATTTTGCGCGACCATAAAGCTATGGATCAATGTTTAAGCACTAATCGTTATTTCGCAAAATTAAGCGCCGAGGATCGCGGTTTTGTCCGCCTGTTACTGGCAACCGTCTTGCGCCATTTGGGCGAGATTGATGCCGTCTGGCAAGGATTCATGGACAAGAAGTTGCCAAAAAAAGCCTATACCGCCGCCGATATTTTACGCCTGGGAATCGCGCAATTATTGTTTTTAAAAACCCCCGCCCATGCGGCCATCCATACCAGCGTTGAGTTGGCAAAACATAAAAAATTGGATGGATTAAAAAATCTGATCAATGCGGTTCTACGCCGCGCGCAAAGCGAGGGTGAAGTCAAACTGGCGGAATTGAATGCGATTACATTGAACACGCCGGACTGGTTATACGACAGCTGGGCCAATATTTATGGCAATGATGTCGCAACCGCCATTGCGGCGGCCCATGCGGTCGAGCCTGGGCTCGATATCAGCGTTAAATCCGATCCTGAAAAATGGGCGGAACGGTTGGGAGCAGCCATATTGCCGAACGGCAGCCTGCGGCTGAAAGTTGGCGGCCGCGTTGATGCCAAGGATGGTTTTGGCGCTGGCGAATGGTGGGTGCAGGATGTGGCCGCCACGATCCCGGCGCGATTACTGGGTAAAGTGGCCGGTAAAACCGTTATCGATTTATGCGCCGCGCCAGGCGGCAAGACCGCGCAACTGGCCTCAACGGGTGCAAATGTGATCGCGGTGGATCAAAGCCAAGCACGCATCAAAAGACTGGAACAAAATCTGCGCCGGTTGAATTTATCGGCTGGAATCGTCTGCGCTGATGCCGCCAGCTGGCAACCGCCGGAAAAAGTATCCCATATTTTATTGGATTCGCCGTGCAGCGCGACTGGCACGATCCGCCGCCATCCCGATATTCCATATTTAAAAACCAAGGACGATATCAACCGCCTTTCGGAATTGCAGTTAAAAATTCTCCTAAATGCCACGCAAATGCTGGCCCCAGGCGGGATTCTGGTTTACGCGGTTTGCTCGCTTCAGGATGAAGAAGGTCCGCAAATTATGGCCAAAGCCTTGAAACAAAACCCGCAATTGCGGCGTTTGCCGATTACGGCCGCCGATTTACCGGAATTTGCCGATTTGATTAATCCACAGGGGGACGTGCGAACGTTGCCTTGCGACCTCGGCGATATGGGTGGAATGGACGGATTTTATGTCTGTCGCTTGCAGCTTGGCGCATAAACTGCTAACAAAATTATATGCGCAAAATCAAAATAGCCCCATCGATACTGTCCGCCGATTTTTCCAAACTGGGCGATGAAATTCGCGCCATGGAATCGGCCGGCGCCGATTATATTCATATCGATGTGATGGACGGGCATTTTGTGCCGAATCTTACGTTCGGACCGCCGATTATCAAATCGATCCGTTCGGTTACCAAACTGCCGTTCGATGTGCATTTGATGATCGCCCCTGTCGATCCGCTGATTCCAGATTTTATTGCCGCTGGCGCGGACATCGTTTCAGTACATCCGGAATCCGGTCCGCATTTGCATCGCACCGTTCAATTAATCAAAAGCGCCGGGAAAAAAGCAGGCGTTGTGCTGAACCCGTCGACCCCAATCGAATCGATGCAGCATGTTATTTCCGATATCGATTTAATTCTGGTCATGACCGTCAATCCGGGTTTTGGCGGACAAAAATTCATCGCTTCGCAATTGCCTAAAATCAAAATGTTGCGGCAAATGATCGATCAAACCGGCCGCGATATTGATTTAGAAGTTGACGGCGGCATTACATTCGATACCGCGCGCGACGTTATTGCTGTCGGCGCGAATGTATTGGTTGCCGGTACCGCCAGTTTCGCGGGCGGCGCATCCGCATATGCGGACAATGTGAAAAAACTGCGCGCGGCCTAGGTACGGCCATGGCTAAAAGCGCGACCGCAAAAAAACAAAAAACCGAAAACAAAGGATGGTCCGAACGCTTGTCGCAATTCGCGCGCAAGGCCGCCTATGCCAGCCCTATTTATTCCGCGATGCTGAATGGCCAAGTGCCGAATCATTTGCAACAAACTCCGCGCGATGCCTTCGCGGGCGATATTAATATCGGCAATTTGATTATGCGCGGAATTTTTCCGCTGGCCGGCAAAGATCATCCCGCGCAAACCAAAGGTCATACGATTACCTTGTGGCGAGCGCCTTTGATGCAGCAAGCCTTTGACGAATTGCATTCTTTCGCCTGGCTGCGGCATTTGCATGCGGTTGGTGGCAACGCGGCGCGGCAAACCGCGCGGCAATTATTGGAAGATTGGTTCGCGTCGCACGGAACCTGGGAAGAAAAATCCTGGGCGCCCGGCCTGATTGGGGAGCGCTTGACCGCCTGGCTATCGCAATACGCGTTTTTCGGCAGTTCTGCAGACGATCATTTCCGCCACCAGTTTTTTCAATCATTGATGCGTCAATTGCGGCATCTGGTACGCATTTACGAAGATCAAACCGATGGCCCGGCGCGCATTGCCGCCGTCAAAGGCATGTTATTTTCCGCGCGCGCCTTGGGCGACGATTATCTGGATTTTCCGCAAATCGTGATTGAATTGCAAGACGCCATTCACCGGCAGATTCTAGCGGATGGTTGTTATTATCAACGATCGCCAGCCCTGCAAGCGCAGATTTTACAAGATCTGATCGAAATCCGTTCTTTATTTACATATGCCCAGATGCCTTTGCCCGAAGGTTTAGGCGAAGCGATTGCCGCGATGGCGCGCGCGCTGCGTCATTTGCGGCATGGCGATGGTGGCCTCGCCTTATTTCATGGCGCATTCGAAGATAATGCCGATTTTCTCGATCTGTTATTGGTATCCGCCAATATCAAGGGCAAAGCCGGAGACATATTAGAAGAATCGGGCTGGCACCGGTTACAAACCGGAAGGTCTTTGTTAATCCTGGACGCCGGATTCGCGCCAAGCAATCCGGAAACCCGCCATCAAAGTCCATTAGCAATTGAATTTTCATCTGGGCGCGAACGTATTATCGTTAATTGCGGCAGCGGCATTACCACCGCCGACAATTGGATCGAGGCTTGCCGTTCCCCCGCCGCGCATTCCACCCTTTCCCTGCGGGATTATTTACCAGCCGAAACCTATTCCATCCAAACCGAGCGAAAATCCGGGGAAGGACAAATTTGGTTATCCGCGCAAAGCGATGCGTATCGCGGCGCCGGTATTTCCCATACGCGGCAAATTTATGCGAACGCAGCCGGGGACGATATTCGCGGCGAAGATACAATCACCCGCCAGATAGCGGCGAACACCCAAGAACCGATTGAATTTACCATCCGGTTTCACCTGCATCCCAAAATCCAATCGATCGAAGCGCAAAATAGCGTGATTTTACGCACCTCCGGCGGCGCTGGCTGGCGCTTGCGGATGAGCGGCGGCAAACTGGGTCTTGAGAATAGCGTTTATTTAGGGCAAAAAGGACAAGTCCAAAAGACCAAGCAAATCGTTATTTCCGGCGAGTTACTGGGCGATTCAGCGACGGTCAAATGGGCAATTCAAAAAGAAAGCAAAAAATAAGTCCTGAAGTATTAAGTTATGGCCCAAGATTCACGTTCGATTAAACGCGCTTTGATTTCCGTGTCCGATAAAACCGGTTTGGATGAACTGGCGCCCCTGCTCGTTTCCTATGGTATTGAAATTTATTCGACCGGCGGCACCGCCAAGGCGCTCGCCGACATGAAAATGCCGCATCACGATATCTCCAAACTGACCGGGTTTCCGGAAATCATGGATGGCCGCGTTAAAACTTTGCACCCGCTGGTGCATGGCGGCATTTTGGGCAAACCCGATAAACCGGATCATGCCAAGGCGATTTCGGAACATAATATTAAGCCATTCGATTTGATCGTCGTGAATTTATATCCATTTTCTGAAACTGTCGCCAAAGGCGCGGATTACGATACATGCGTTGAAAACATAGATATTGGCGGTCCGGCGATGATTCGTGCCGCGGCGAAAAATCACGCCTATGTCACGATCATTACCGATCCGGCCGATTACAAGGAATTTATCGAATCAATGGGCATTAATGGCGGCGAAATATCGCTGGATTTCCGCAAGAAAATGGCGATGAAGGCTTTCGCGCTGACCTCGCGTTATGATGCGGCCATTGTGAACTGGATGAATGGCCAGGCTGGCGAGGAATTCCCGCAAAGCCTGAATGTTTCTGGTACACGCCAACAAACTTTGCGGTACGGCGAAAATCCGCAACAACGCGCAGCGCTATATCTGAACCCGTCGCAGAAAACCGGCCTTGCCTACGCCAAACAAATTCAAGGCAAGGAATTATCGTATAATAATCTGCTGGACAGCGATGCGGCATTGGAATTGATTTGCGAATTCGACGCGCCCAGCATCGCAATTATCAAGCACGCCAATCCTTGCGGCGTTGCCAGCGCCGATGATTTGGCGGCCGCCTATAAAAAGGCGCTTGCCTGCGATCCCGTCAGTGCGTTTGGCGGCATTATCGCCATGAACCGCAAATTGGATGCGGCCACCGCAACCGCAATCACCGAAATTTTCACCGAGGTCGTCATTGCGCCCGAAGCCGATGAAGACGCGATTAAATTATTCGCCAAAAAACCGAATTTGCGGCTGTTGTTATTGCCCAATTTCCCCGCGCGAAATGCCGAGCATCACACGATCCGCAGCATTAGCGGCGGATATTTGGTGCAAAGCCGCGATGGCGCGGCCGCTAGCCAATCGCAAATCCGCGTTGTGACCAAACGCCAACCATCGGCCGAAGAAGTTCAAGATTTATTATTCGCCGAACGCGTTGGCAAACATGTAAAATCGAACGCGATTGTTTACGCCAAGAATCTTTCGACCGTCGGCATTGGCGCGGGGCAGATGAGCCGGATCGATTCCGCCCGAATCGCCAAGGCAAAGGCGGCCGAATTGAAATTGGAATTGCGCGGATCGGTTGCGGCATCGGATGCATTTTTCCCATTCGCCGATGGATTAGAAGCCATTGCCGATGCCGGCACCACCGCCATCATCCAACCCGGCGGTTCGGTGCGCGATAACGAAGTCATCGAAGCCGCCGACAAGGCCGGCATTGCGATGGTTTTCACCGGCACTCGGCATTTTAGGCATTAACCCATAAAATTAGACGGCTGGTTTTATAAACCAGCCGCCGGTAAATTCACGCCGCAGTTTTTGCATTTAAAGCGAAATAATCGCCCAATACCGATGGGATTACTGCCGGTTTAATCAAGGTTTCATCCGCCATTTTAAAAAATTGATCTATGCCTTGATAAATATAAGAAACCAATTCATCGGATTTATTGCCCATTGCGGAATAGTTCTTAAAGGCAGACCGAACAGCGCTAAGTGCAAAACGAGCGTGATCTGATTCCAGATCCTGGTGCTCCACGACCCAACGGTACAATTGCCTGCCGGTATCGTCTTCCGCCTCCGCCAGTTCTTTTACCAATACTGGCCAATTCCTTGACATGCATCGGTTCAAAACCGTGAATTCCTGCGCGCCACTGGTCTCGCTTGCCATAAAAAATGCGATACCGGCCATAATTCTTCGCAGTTGATCGCATGATTCATCCGGCACAAGCCCGTATCCAATTCTTGTCGACTCCAGTACAGACCGCCGATAAGAATAGTAAGGCTTTTGCGCCGATTCCAAATTCGCGCGCGCATTTCCGGATAAAACCTGTAAAGAACGCGCGACCAATTCCCGGCGCAGGCTACTGTGCAAGGATGTTTCCATTGTCTGGCGATCAATGAATTCATCCGTGATTGCCGCGATAATACCGGAACTAACCTCTTCCGCGCCGATGTCGCCAAAATCATCGTCCATAAAGGCCACTTGCCCGGCCAATTCCAATGCCGCGCCAGGAAAGCCCCGATTGAAGTAATCATAACGAATTAACCAGTCGGCAAATTCATCCGGTTGGCGGATAGTTGATAATCTGCGACTCAAACGTTCAGCAAATTGTAAGGCTTGTTGTTCCGCATAAGATTTTATGCTGTTGATCTGATCCATTTTTCTCTCCTATTAATTTATTTTGTTTTTTGTAAAACTATTCCCAGAGCGCCCCTTATGCCCGCAGTCATTTTGCCAAGAGCATTTAACGCGGAAGCCCGTTCCGGACCCGCCGGGAATTGCTGTGTGACACAGAAATACGCTAAACGGGCATCATCTAAAATCATGGTGGGGAGTTTACCGAGCGCTTTTGATAAACGGGCACGGGTGATATCAGAAGCGCTTTTCTTTTGTTCGGGACTTTGTATCAACCCTTTTTCATACATCCATTGCACCGCCCAAAGTGGCGCGGCCTCGCAAACATATTGGATAAATGATTGCGGTTTAGGACGCGGCAACCCGGCGGATTGCTTGCCTGCCTTTTCGGCAGCCAATACCCAAGCCGGATAATTAGGAGCGGCCATCGCCGTTACATCGGGCTTTTGCACTGAAAGCTCTTCAAGCACAAATTTTTGTCCGGATCGCAGTGCCTCCATATATGGGGTGCGCCCTTGAATATTGGGCAAATTGGCATCCGCATTATTATTCATCAAGCTTCGAATAATAGGCGCGATACGCGCCTGGCTAGCGCCGGTTGATGCTAAGTATTGACAATACAATAAAGGCACATCCGCCGGATAACATGGCGCTTTGGGATCATAGCAGGGTTCAAATTGCGCCTGTATATCGCCGCTTCTGGCATAGGCCCAAATACGCTGATTGGGATTGGCTTCTAATTCACCAAACAGATATTGCAATAACCCGGTATTGCCTTCATCCACAGCACGTGCAATCGCCGCAAATAAAATGGAAATCTGGCCGCAATATTTTTTGCCATCAACATTGCGGCGCCCGTCACCCAGCACTGCAAAATCGCGAATACTGGCGCCCTTATTCTGCACCCAGGGTTTTACGCGATCCACACCGAATGCTTCGACATAGGCTTTAATATCCGCTGCGCTAAAACAATATGCATTTCCGTTTTTGGCTAATATAGCTTCGATCAAAAGATCGGCGGACAACACCAATCCGCCTGGCGTTGCGCTAGTCAACGTGGAATCGGATATCAGCAATAACGCGCCGGCAATGCCACAATCGGTTATTGGCCGGCTGTCTTTTATTTTAAGGGCAAGATTCCGGGCCGGTCCTTTAAGATCGTCCCAACCAACTTTATAAAACTTCCCGCCGCCAATTGTTGTGAAAGTTTGTACATTAACATCTGTAATTATTCCGTTCATTTTATTCTCCATGCATCTGAAATTTTTAAAAATAAATAAGCCCGGTTTTTCTAAGACCGGGCCAATAAACAATTTATGTGATTAAATGTTATTGACCCCTTTTGGGGTGATGCATGGAATGGATTGCGGCGCTGGCAGCAACAGCGCTAGTCAAGAAAATGAAATTATTTAATTTGCTGCGGATCATAATTACTCGCTTAGCCTGTTTAAAATTGTGCGGTAACCTTGATAAGGTTCGTCTTTTAAAAATCTTGCGACACGGCCAACCGTGGTAACGCTGGCGCCAATTTTTTTCTGAATCTCCCGATACGACATTTCGCCCTGGTTCAGAATTTGCGCAATTTGCCAGCGTTCTTCCATATCTTTAATCTCTCCTGGCGTACAAAGATCGCGCATAAAATCGCGGCATTCTTTTTCGTTACGCAATAATAAGATCGCTTCGTACAAAGAAACCACCTTGGCCTTTTTGTTTTTGACTGACATTGTCCGGCTCTCTTTCCCTAAAGTGCGCCACAGCACAAATACTTTTGTAGTTCTGTATTATGGCGCTACTGTAGTGGCATAGTAGTACAATTGGACAGTATGGTCAATAGTTATTATTAAATAAATTATCTATATAAAACAATTACTTGTTATTTTTATGGGCAACGGAAGCATTATGGTCATGATTCGAATTAGAGTTTAACGGAGTCAAATTGTGCGAATTGGGATTGAACATGATGTGAATTGCTCTGCTGATATTGTGAATATGTGGCATTAGGTTTGGCAGTAGAAATCCAATGTGCCTGTAATCCTGATTGTGTCTGTTACCCTTGCTTGGCCAAGCTAAATTAGCTTTTTCATCGATATTGTGCGTGTGATTGTCCACACCGTGCATGGATTGATTCTGATCGGAAAGAAGAGAAGCCGCTAGATTTTCTACCATGATAGACTCCATTGGGGGTTGATAAGGAAGGACTGTATTGTTGTATTACTATAATGATACATTAATACGGACAAAATACAAGTCAAGCGATAAAAATAATTATTTTGTTTTTTAGATTTTACCGATCCCCAAACGGATGGTTTTTTTAAATAGAGTCGGCAGGGCAACCTGATCCAACTTATTGATATTATGCCAAAATCCGCCATCAAACGGATGCCGGTTCATATTTGCCACATAAAGATCCAGCTCGAGGTCAAAATGGGTAAAACTGTGCCGCACTTTGGATTTTAATTTATCCCAACCCGTTCCTTTTGGCGCAGACAGGCTGGATTTTTTCTCTGCGCTTTTATGATCCCAATTGGACGATGGCACCTCGATCATGTCGCCCAGCATCGATTTGCCGGCGCGTTTGCGCAGAAAAATTTGTTTTTTGTCGTTGATGACAATGAATGCCTGCCCATACCGCACCGGTTTATTTTTGTTTTTAATTTTAACCGGCAACCCCACCGCAATATTCTTCTCGCGCGCCATGCAGTTATTTGTCAGCGGACAAACCGTACATTGCGGAGCATCGATCGAACAAAGCCCCGCGCCCAAATCCATCATCGCTTGCAAATAATCGCCGGCGCGTTTCTGCGGCGTCAGTTTTGCGGCGTGATTAATTATTTGCGGTTTTGATTTAGGCAATGGGTCGCGAACCGCAAATAACCTTGCGATAACCCGCTCTACATTGGCATCCACCGCATATTCACTTTGATCGAAAGCGATAGCGGCAATCGCACCGGCCGTGTAATCGCCGATACCTGGCAATTCCATCAGTGCTTTTTTCGTTGTGGGGAATTCGCCGCCATAATCGCGCACCAAAACGCCAGCGCATTTGTGTAAATTCCGCGCGCGGGCATAGTATCCAAGCCCCTGCCATAGCGTTAAAACATCGTCTAAATTTGCCACCGCCAGCGCCGTGACCGTTGGGAAGCGATGGATGAAGCGCGGGAAATATTTCATCACCGCCGGCACCGTGGTTTGTTGCAGCATAATTTCGGAAACCCAAACATAATATGGGTTTTGAACGGCTCCGGCGGCCGCGCGCCAAGGCAATTCGCGCCGGTTTTTATCATACCAGGCCAGTAATTTTTGATCTATCGTTTGACGACGTTTTGCCATAGAATCGATGTAGCATAATCATGGACCAAAACGAGATTGAAATTTATTCTGCCGACGACAGCGAACCATATCCGGTGGTCCGCAGGCCAGGTTCTTATTTGAAACCGGCTTCCAGCCTGGTGCCGCAATTATTACAGCAAATTCCTGGGTTTGATGCCCGTCTGGCGCAATTATTGACGCAATGGGGCAATATTATCGGCGCGCCGTTAAATCAATTCTGCGCCCCCGATAAAATTATCCAAAGCCGCAAGGACGATCCATGTATATTGCAATTGCGGGTCATGGGGGCGGCGGCGCTGGAAATTCAGCATCAACAGCCGCAAATCATTGAACGGATTAATAGTTATTTTGGCCATCGTTTAATTCATGGCTTGCGGTTGGTACAAGGTTATATGCCAAACAAAACCGCCGCCACCGCAAAGCCGGTTATGCGCCCCGCCAAACCTTCTGAAATTCCAGCCAATTTAAACGAAATAGAACAGCCGGAATTGCGAGAAAGCCTGGCCAAATTGGCGGCCAGTTTAGATTGATAAAAAATCCATTTTATATCAATAAGTTACAAGATTTCCGCCGATGCCTTAATTTCGATCTAAATCCTTGTTATTATTAAAAAATTCCATTGCTGTGCTGCCGTCTGGTGGGCTACATTCCAGCAACATTTAAAAAGGAGATATGTGTGCGCAAAATAATAATCATGATGTTGGCATTTGTCGCTGTTATCTATGCAGCTGGATTTATTTACGGCGTTATTGCTTATAAAAACGATCCATTCAAACGCATCTCTTCGATTGAAGTGCAACAAGCGTTGGCAGCGGATAACCACGCCGATACAACGCCAGCGGCGCCGGAAAACACCAAACCCGCTAAAACTCAAGGCGCAAAAATCCCAGCCGCCGCCGTACCGGATCGCGTATTGGGCAATCCAAAAGCACCGGTTGCCATTGTGGAATATGCATCCTTGACTTGTCCGCACTGCGCGCATTTTCACAAAGAAATTTTGCCGGAAATTAAAAAGAATTATGTCGACACCGGCCTGGTAAAATTAATTTTCCGCCCATTTCCGTTTGACGGCATCGCGTTAAAAGGCAGCATTATGGCCTATTGCTTGCCGGAAGCGCAGTTTTATCCATTTATCGATGCGATTTATTCCAGTCAAGAGGAATGGGTACGCGGCAATAACCCGGAAGCGGAACTGAAAAAAATCGCCCGTCTGGCAGGCTTGACCGAAGAAAAATACAAGGAATGTTCCGGTGAAAAAAGCGCCCTGAACAAACAGATTCTGGAAACCCGCATGAAAGCCGAAAAAGAATTGGGCATTTCATCGACCCCGACTTTTTTGATTGGCGGAGAGAAAATCGAAGGCGCCAAGCCGTTTGAGGAATTTAAAGCTGTTCTGGACAATCAATTGAAACAAGGCAAAGTCCAAAAGTAAGGGCCGAAAAATAAAGAAAATACTGTGGAAAAGGGGCAAAACCGCATAACTATGCCTCCCTTTTCCGGGGCCAGTCAGCGATAATAATATTAGTGACGCAAGCGTAACGAATACGCTGGGTAACATTAGAAAAACAACAATCCGTCAAGGCGGGTTTAAAAGCAAGTAAGGGGCCAATTGTGCAATTAACTAAACTGCGTTTATCGGGATTCAAATCTTTTGTCGAACCGACCGAACTGGTCTTGGAACCTGGCCTGACCGGAATTGTTGGCCCCAATGGTTGCGGCAAATCCAATATCGTCGACGCGTTGAAATGGGTGATGGGCGAAACATCGGCCAAACAATTGCGCGGCGGAGAAATGGACGACGTTATTTTCAACGGCACCCAAGCACGTCCCGCGCGCAATTTCGCCGAAGTAGTTTTGCACCTGGACAATCAATTGCGCAAAGCACCGGCGAATTTCAACGATGCCGACGCGCTGGAAGTCAGCCGCCGCATCGACCGCGGCGAAGGATCGACGTATAAAGTCAATGCGCGTGACGTGCGCCAACGTGACGTGCAAACTATTTTCGCCGATGCATCCACCGGCGCACATTCAACCGCCATTGTCAGCCAAGGCCGCGTCGGCCATTTGGTCAACGCAAAACCGACCGAACGCCGCGCTTTGCTGGAAGAAGCAGCAGGCATTGTTGGATTGCACGCCCGTCGTCATGAAGCCGAATTGCGTTTGAATGCAGCGGAAAACAACATCAAACGCAGCGAAGATATTTTACGCCAATTGAACGAACAATTGGTTTCGCTGAAAAAGCAAGCCAAGCAAGCGGCCGCGTACAAAAGCCTCGCGGACCGTTTCCGCCAGACCGAAGCATTGTTTTTCCATCATCAATGGGTGGATGTGAATGCGCGTGTTTCATCGGCGCAAACCCGCAAGGGCGAAATTGACGGTGAATTGACCGGGCTTGAAACCGAATTGACCGCAATCAACGCGCAACAAGCGGAATTGGCCGGAAATATTCCTGCCCTGCGCCAAAAAGAGGCGGAGCGTGCCGCCGCGTTACAACGGTTGAAATTGGCCGAACATGAATTGACCGGCGAAGAATCGCGTTTGGCGGCCGCGCAAATGGCGCTGGAACAACGTATCTCGCAAATCCAGAACGATTTGGAACGCGAAAAGCAGCTGGCCGAAGACGCGCGTAAAAACATCGATACCGTATCGGCCGAACAAAAAGAAATTTCTGAAATTCAAAACAGCCAGCAAGAAATCGTTGCGAATTTATTGACCGAATTCCAATCCCGCGAGTCGGCGCAAAAATCCGCGGAAGCCGAACTGCAAAATCTAAGCGATACAATCGGCCGCGAAGAAACACGCTGGTCCGCGCTGGAAGAACGCAAAAACCAACTGCAATCGCGCTTAACAAAATTGGCGGATGATTTAACCAAATCGACCGCGCAGCGCGATGAATGGAAGACCAAATTGGATGCCGACAATTCCTTGCAATTATGTTTGCAAGCGGTGGTATTCAACGAAGCGGAAGTTAGCAACGCCAAAACCAAATTGGCTGAAGCCGAGCAAAATCTGCAAACCGCGCAATCGGCGCACGACGACGCGCAAAAACAATCGCAAGAATTTAACGCCAACAAAGCAAAATTGCGCGCCGAGGCCGATGGCTTGCGCGCGATTTTAAGCAGCGAAAGCGATATCGTCGATCCGATCATGGATCAAGTGCGCGTTAATTCTGGATTCGAAGCCGCATTAAGCGCCGCTTTAGGCGACGATTTATTTGCTGGCCTGCAAGATTCTGCCGACCGTTTTTGGCGCGGTCTGCCGCCATTTGCGAGCGCGCCGGAATTGCCGCATGGCGCAACCCCATTAAACCAAATGGTCGAAGCGCCAAAGGAATTGACCCGCGCGTTGTCGCTGGTCGGCGTTGTTGAAAATTTTGAATCGGGACAATTGCTGCAAAATTATCTGTCGATCGGGCAGTGTTTGGTCAGCAAGAATGGCGATTTGTGGCGTTTCGACGGATATACCGCAAAGGCGCAAGCATCGCAAAAAACCGCAACGCATTTGCGCCATAAAAACCGGCTGGAAGAAGTTTCCAAGGAACTCGAAAACCTGAATGCGGAGGAAACCCGCATCGCGCAATTGTCGTTCACCGCGCAACAAAATCTAACCGAAGCCAAAGAACGTCAACAAACGTCGCGCACCGCGCTGGATACCGCCTATAACGAATTACAAGCTGCGCGTGGCAAACAATCGGATGAAACACAGCGCATCGCCGTTACCCAGGCGCAATATGAATCGGCGCAGCAAAATTGCGATCGTTTGACGGCGGAACAAACCGAAACCCAAGGCAATTTCGATACATTGATCGCCGAAATGGGCGAAAAGCCGGATTTCGATGCGATGCGCGCCGATCAGTCGCAAAAACGTTTAAGTGTCGAGGAATTGCGCAATCAAGCGTTCCAGGCGCGCGCCACATATGAACAATCCAGCAACGAATCGAAACAACGGGAAACCCGTTTGCAGCAATTGGACAATCAATTGCGCGATTGGCAAAAACGCCTGACGGAAGTCGAATCCCGTCAAGCCATGTTGGGTGAACGCCAGGAAACCGCGATTGCCGAGCAACAGGAATTGGCCGGCAAGCCCGCCGAATTTGCCGCGCAACGCGAACAATTATTGATTCAAATAACCGCCGCCGAAGAATCGCGCAACGAAGCCGCCGATATTTTATCGCAAGCCGAAACCAAACTATCCGAGGTCGATAAATCCGGCCGCGCCCTACAAAACAGTATCGGCGCCTTGCGCGAAGAACGCGTCAAGCATCAAACCGCGATAGAATTGGGTGACACCGAACAGCAAAAATTGCGTTACGACATTCAGGAACGTTTGGAAGCAAGCCCGGAACAATTGCTGGATATCGCCGCATTGAAAGATCCAGCCGATATGCCGGATTTTACCGCAACCCAAAACAAATTAGAACGTTTGCGCCGCGAACGCGACAATATGGGCCCGGTCAATTTGCGTGCCGATATCGAAGCGACCGAAGTCGAAGAAAAATTGACCAAGCAACAGTCGGAACATGATGAGTTGATCGCCGCAACACTGAAATTGCGTCAGGGAATCAATGAATTGAACAAAGAAGGCCGCGAACGCCTTACCGAAGCCTTTGTGAAGGTAAACGAAAACTTTTCCCGCCTGTTCACCCGCCTGTTTGGCGGCGGCAAGGCGTATTTGGAATGGACCGAACACGAAGACCCATTGGAAGCAGGCCTTGAAATCTTTGCATCGCCACCCGGCAAAAAATTGCAAGCGTTATCGTTGTTATCGGGCGGTGAACGCGCGCTTACCGCAATCGCCCTTTTATTCGCGGTATTCGAATGCAACCCAGCACCAATTTGCGTGCTGGACGAGGTCGATGCGCCATTGGATGAAAGCAACGTCGACCGGTATTGCACCATGCTGGAAGAAATGGCCAAACGCAATGACACGCGGTATGTGGTTATCACTCACCACCGCATGACCATGGCCCGCATGCACCGTTTGTTCGGTGTGACTATGGGCGAGCCAGGCGTGTCACAATTGGTATCGGTCGATCTGCACACCGCCGAAAAAATGCGCGCCACAGCGTAAGGTTTCAGGTGTCTGGTATCAGGTTTCGGGTAAGATAATAGCAATTTCAACCTGGCACCTGACACCCGATACCTGGCACCCGTTTCATGCGCAAATTCTTTACCAACCGCGACGTCAATCACATATTTCTGCATAAACTGATATATTATTGCGGCGAACGCATAGGCTGGATTTTCGGTCCGATTTTTATGCTGCAGTTGGGATATGGCATCGACGTCACGCTGGCCATCTGGTCCGGCATTTTTGCGATGCGCCTGCCAATCCGGTACCTGTATTTGCGTTCATTTAAATTTTTCGGCCTTACGCGCGCCGTATGTTTTGGACTCGTTTGTTATGCCGGCGCTATGTGTTTCCTGCCGCACATCAAAGAACGTCCCGACTTGATTCCCTGGTTCTTATTGGTATTCAGCGTTGCAATGACGTTTTACTACACCGCCTTTCATACAATCTTTGGATTGGTGGGCGATACTGGGAACCGCGGCAAACACATGTCCATGATCAACACGCTATCCACCATACTCAGCGCGTTAATCCCGCTTCTTAGCGCGACAATCGTCGGTTTGGCCGGATTTGAAACCCTGTTCAGTATTTCGGCGATATTGATGGTTATTGCCGCCATTCCCTTATGGAAGCTAAAAACTCCCACCCCCAAATTATTGACCAAACACAGCGAAAAGCAAAAAGCCGCCGTGCGCTGGATCATGAAATATCATTTTTTCTACGCTATCAAGGAATATGCCAGCATATTTCTTTGGCGGTTTGTGGTGTTCACCATGGTGGGCAGTTTAATGATGTTTGGCACAGTTTTGACCGCCGGGCTGATTTTCTTTGCCATTCTGCAATTATTCGTCGGCCATTATATCGATAAGGGCCGAGGGTATTTAATGTTAAAAATTGGCACGGCTATCAGTCTTGTGCAAGTATTGATCCGTTCAGCCATACCGGGAGTACCTGCGGCCATGGCGGTAACTGAAGGATTATCCATCGGCAATCAATTAATGACCCAGGCGGATGTCAATTTTTACAATCAAGGCAAAACCGCCGAAAGTTATTTTCACTACATCTATTGGGCCGAAGTTGCCTGGGACGCCAGCGTTACCGCGATATTGCTAACCATTGCCGGCATGGTTCATATTGGTTTTTCTTTGCAAATGATCATGTTAATACTAAGCCCGATCGGGCTTTTGGGCCTGTATTGGATCAATCTTCAGGCTAAAAACGCAACGTCATAAAAAATCTTACCCGTCCCACCTCGGTTTTATTGTTTTATTTCAGCAATTTGCCCCATTTCCGGCCTTGACAAAATCGCCTTAAATCCGTATTTTCCGCGTGACTTTGAAATAATAAAACAAAGATTCGCGGGGCAAATGGATCAGGCGCATAATCACTTAAGCGCAGAAGACGAAAAGAAACTTCGTCAGTTAGAAAAATTTGGCCAGCGTATCGATGCCGCCGAGGAAAAGTTGGATGGCAAGCCCAGCGTGATCGCGCAAGCGAACCGTGATTCGGGTCTGGCATGGCGGGTGATGGTGGATATTATCGCGGGTCCGGCCGTTGGGTTATTGGTCGGGTATGCGTTGGACAAGGCAACCGGATTATCGCCTTTGTTCATTTTGCTGTGTTTTTTTCTTGGTATGGGCGGCGGATTTTTGAATGCCTATAAAACCGCAACCAAGAAATCGAACGCGGTGGGTTTTAAAAAAGAGAAATAGGAGCGATTGATGGCAGGTAAAATGGATCCCTTACACCAGTTCCAGATTCAGGAATGGATCCCGTTTGAAATCGGCGGATTGTCGCTGCCTTATACCAATTCCGCTTTTTACATGACCACTGCCGTTGTGTTGGCGACCTTGTTGATGTTAATGGGATCTGTCCGCGCGCAAACTATTCCTGGCCGCACGCAATCGCTGGCTGAAATGTTTTACAATTTCATTTACGGCATGGTGCGCGACGCGGCCGGCGACGAAGGCAAAGCCTATTTCCCATTCGTATTCACTTTATTTGCCTTCATTTTATTCGGCAATTTGCTGGGTATGACACCGTACGCCTTTACATTTACCAGCCATATTATTGTGACATTCGCGTTGGCATTGACCGTATTTTTATTCGTTACCCTGATCGGTTTTTATCGCCATGGCACGCATTTCTTATCGCTGTTCGCGCCGCCAGGCGTGCCGTTGCTATTGGCTCCATTGATTATTCCGATTGAAATTTTTTCGTATCTGGCGCGCCCGATTTCGTTATCGGTGCGGTTGTTCGCCAACATGCTGGCCGGTCACATTGTATTAAAAGTGATCGCGGCGTTTATTACGATGATGGGTTTGTTCGGCGCGCTATTGTTGCCGTTCAGCATTGGATTTGTCGGTTTCGAAATTTTTGTCGCTTTCTTACAAGCGTACATTTTCTCGGTGCTGACATGCGTTTATCTGCATGATGCGGTTCACTTACACTAGGACGCGCGGCAGTAGATAAGTTTTTTTGGTTGAGTAACATTAACGGTTAATAAGGAGATAGAAATATGGATATGCAAGCCGCAAAAATGATCGGTGCAGGTCTCGCCATGTTGGGCATGATCGGCGCTGGTATCGGTATCGGTGCGATTTTCAGCAACTTTTTGAACGCTGCCGCCCGCAACCCATCGGCCGTGGATCAAATCCGCGTTATGACCTTCATCGGCGCCGCTTTCGCCGAACTGTTGGGTCTGTTGTCGTTCGTTATCGCGATTCTGTTATTGTTCGTTGTCTAATATCTTAAAAAGGTAATAGCGCCATGATGCCGCAGCTCGATCTTGCCACCTACCCGTCCCAGCTATTTTGGCTGGCGGTGAACTTTGCCCTGTTATATTGGTTGATGGCCAAACTGGCCCTGCCACGTATCGGACAAATATTGGATGCACGCGCTGCGGCCATTAAGGCCGATTTGGACAATGCCGCCAAATTAAAGGCGGAAGCGGAAAATATTATTCTGAATCACGATAAAAACATTGCCGATGCGAAAAATCGGGCGCGCTATCTGGTAAAACAGGCGCACGATGAAATCGCATTCGAACGCGACAAACAATTAAACGCGCTGGACAAAAAACTGGAAGCGCGCGTTGCCGATGCCGAAGCGAGAATGAACACTGCAAAAGGCAAAATGCTGCAACAAGTCAATCCATTGTCCGAAGAACTCGCGAATTTAATGGTACAAAAATTATTGGGCAAAACCCAAACCAATGGCGATTACAACGCGCCGGTTAAAAAAGAAGCAAGGGGCTAAACATGAGCACGACTTACACTGTTCTTGCCACATCCGACCTTCATGCCAATGAAGAACCTGGCCACATTGCCACCCAAGGCGTTGAATCTCATGATGCTGGCCATCACGCGCCGATTGGCCCGTTTTACATGGACCCTACTTTCTGGGTTGCCCTGTCGATCGTGGTTTTCGCCGTGCTGATTTTTAAAACCGTCAAGAAAATGTATTTCCAGGCAACCGATAAATATGCCGCCGATGTCGCCAAGCAATTGAAACAGGCCCAGGATCTAAAAGCCGAGGCCGAGGCGATGATCGTGCAATATCGTGAAAAACAAAAACAAGGCGCAATTGAATGCGAACGCATCATTCAACAAGCCAAAACCGATTCGATCGCCATGCAGCAATCGTCCATGGCGGAATTAAAAGACATGATTCACGCCCGTGAACAGCAGGCGATGGAAAAAATCAACCGCCTTGAAGCTGAGATTATCAAAGAACTGCGCCAAAAAACCGCCAATATGGCTATTGATGCGACTCAGCGTATTTTGGTCGAAATTCTGGATGCGCAGAAAAACGCCGCGTTGGTGGATCAAGCCATCCGCGAAATGCCGCAGAAATTGAATTAAGTTTTTGGAATTGAAAAACCCGGTTAAAGCCGGGTTTTTTATTGCGTAAACAATTGTTTAGCTTGCTTGCGGTTGAGAGCGTCCTCTGATATATTGTCTTTTTTAAAGATACAAACAGGTACGGGATGCTTTTTCGATACACGCCAGCACAAGCCGCCGAGTTAGCGGCAAGGGCTGATTACATAATCGGCACAGTGGATTTGGATGAAACATTCACCGCGTTCGACCCAGCCATTGGCAGGATCGGTTTCAATACCGCCACACCATTGGCGCGCAAGGCGTTGAATGGTTTGGATTATGCCAGCAATCATCGCGTAGTCATGGTTACCGGCCGTCCCCGGCAAGAAGCGTATGAGCAAATCAACCACACGCGAATTAACCATGAGATGCCTGTCATGTTGCCCATCGGCGCGGAATATGGCGCGTTTTATTCCCCGCGCGAATCCGATTTCGCCGTACCGGTGATTGCCATCGATCCAACGGCACAATTAGCCAACAAGGCCATACAAAAATTACGCGATGGATTCACGGCGCACGCCCAACGCCAGGGTTTAACCGTGGTCGTTCAGGACACCACAGAATTAAAATGCAGCGTGTTTTTCAATCCCAATCAACCTGACCATAATGCAGCGAATATAGAACCGTTGATTCAGGAATATATTAGGCAGCAAGATCCAAGTGGAGAAATGTTGGCCCAATTGGTTTTTAAGCATGGCCCATCTTATGTCGACGTGGTTTGGCAAAAACTCAGCAAATATCAACCGGCTAAAAATATTCTGGCGGCATTAATGCAAACCGTTCCGTCTGACGCAAGAATCTTGGCAATTGCCGCTGGCGATGCCGGCGGGGATAAACCGATGTTCCAAGCCGCCACCGAACTTGCGGGGGCCCATCCCAATATTACTGCTTTGAATATTGGTGTTGGCCAACATCTTAAAGACGCGCAGGAGATCAATTTTTCATTTGCGGAAGCAACCCAGCCAGAATCGGTGGCTGCTTTTACAGAATTTGTGACAACAGGCTTATTGCCTGCATTTTGCCAATCCAAATTGCAGCGCAAACATATTGAACCGGTTAGCCGCAAAGCAAATTTGGCCGATCGGGCCATCCGCCGGATTTTTCATGCGCAGCGTCATATTGTTCGATAAGCCTAAAAAGACTTGTTCAATATTTTTACAGCATCGCTAAGTTGCGCGATACGAAGCGCGGCATTGGGAGAGGAATGGCCGCTGTCAGGGTGAAAAATCATCGCCAGCATCCGGTAACGAGATTTAATTTCGGTGGCGGATGGGTTCGCGCCTGGCGGAAATCCCAAAACATATAAAGCATCAAGCCGCGTGCGCACGCCGCGTTCCAACGGCACAAAAGCCAGTTTTTCAATCATGCCTTGCAGACGTTGCAATTCCAATTCCGCATTGGCCAATTTGTATGCCGCGCTGCTGGTACCGCGTCCGTCCAACATTAAATTCGCCCAACCTTTTTCCAAAGACAGCGCCAGACCCAAAGCCTTGCGAATGCTGGCCGGATTGGTTTTTTGCGGCACGCGCACTTGCAAACGCGGCTTGCGCGGCATGGTGCGCCCGCCCGCCTTGCCGCCACGGACAGTGACAATATCGCGGTCATTTTTATCGGGATCGCCAGGATCTGGCTGCGATTCGATAATATCTTGCGGAATTAACAACATCACCGCGCGAGCCAAATCGCCCAATCCCACATTGTCATTTGCCCCGCCGCCATCACTGCGCGTCTGCAAAAGCAATTCCAGCTCGCTGCGAAAGCGGGTGGAGCATGGCACAACATAGGCATTATTGCTTTTTTTGCGGGTAGCGGTTTTCTTCATCAATCTCATATCACTGCGATTAATATGGGAACTATCGGACAATACCACAAGTAATTGTATTTAACCAATATTTAGGGGCACCCGTACATTCTTCCCACAATCTAATGGGGTGGGGTTTGATCAATTTTCCTTAAATTATGCTTGTTCCTGTCCAAAGAAGAATTATGCTATCCCAAAAGGATGGCATAGATGACACCACAGAAATCAAGAACTTCTCCCTTATTAATCGCCGCGCTGGCGACTGTAACTGGCGGTGCTTTTATTTCCTATTGCACAGGATCGGTAAATCCGAATCAAAACGGCGGAAATCATACGTCCACTATTATAAACCCACAAGCGATAACGCCTCCTGTTTCAAAAAATGCGGAACAATCGCCATCTCCTACACCCCCGAATCCCACAAATGCCCCCAAACAATTGAAAGACGATTTTGAATCCGCAGCCAATCGTTTTATGCCGCAATTTTATGTTGGCGCCGACAGCAAGATACTGAAAACCGTTTCCTGGACTTCCAGCGACAATCCGGACACTCAACTTTCCATCGATATTATCTTCGATCCTGATTGTGCGGACAAAGGATTGGTTGTCCAAAAAACGTTTATTAAAAAAAATCCGGATGGCAGTTACCATTTCACGCGCTTGTATCGCATTGCGCCAGCCGATCGAATCAACGTCAATGACGAAGAAAGCTTACAGAACATCAATACGGAAAATCTTGTACCATTAAGAGATAAAATAAATTTTGAAATGATCCGTTTTGTGGATGGTCAATTGACTTCTGTTAACCGTTATAGAACGGGTAATCCTGGCCCCGATCTTCCGATCATAGAATACATAACGCCGCACCCGGCCGGTGGCGTGGAAATCCGGCAACAATTCGAGTCATCGCGCAGTGATGGGCTTGGAATGCGGATGTTGCACAAAGTCGATGGAAAAGATCCCGTTGTCACCAGCGAGAATTTCTTCCGCACCGAGAAAAATGGGGACACATTTAATTATCTGCTGCGAATCTATCTGCCAAACAGGACTATTGCGGAATCTTATTTCGAGCCAGACGCACAAGATCGCCGCAATTCGGTTTTGGTGCGTCAACGCACTGTAGGATCAGACGGAACAGTGATTAGCGATATATCGCCTTTACAAAATGGTGCTGGAGAACGTGGCGGACGTTAATCATAATTGTCCCCAGTAATATAATTTCCTTGAAGATCCATTTATTGACGGCAGAGATAGGCAATTTTATGCTTTTTCGATGAGTTCTTATCGAAACCGCAATTCTCTATCGCGAATTACAATACTTGGTGCGGCCCTTATCGCCAGTATCGGTTTATTTTGGAGAACGATTTCATCATCGACCCCTTTTGTTGCAAGCCCAAAACAGACTCACAAAGAATCCCGCCCGGTTGCAAAAAATACGTTCGCTTACCCGGCCCATAATCCGCCTGCACAAAAATACATTGCTGAACCGCAGCAAGAATTAACCGGCATGGCCGCTTTTATTCAAAGCGTTGCTGACACAGGATGCGAATTCACCCCCTGGCCAGATGGGTTTTTACAAAATTCGGTTCAAGACGATTTCAGCAAATTGGATATCTATCTTGACCCCACTTATTTGGCGCGAGGATATTTGGTGGTGCAACGCACTCAACGGGTTGCGCGCGGTGGAAGATTTTCCGTATTTGGATTGCAACGCACCAACCAGTTGGTTCCTTTTGAATTTTACGATCCCAATCATCCGGAAGCATTGTTGAATTTAGAAGCTGCGAATTTCGAACCGGTTGACATTCAGGGGGACATAAGCGGGGAATTTACAGCCATGCAAAATGGCCGATTTTCCACCATGGTTCAATATTACAACGCCTATTATGACAATGAGTGGTCCGCCCAGGGAGCCCCGTCGGTTCGAATAACCAACTTTTCTACCGGTGAAGTAAGCGAGGAATTTCGCGTTTCCGGCGATAGCGCCACTCTTACCCCAGGTACCAGCCGGCGCCTTTACCAATTATCTGAAATTCGCAGCAGATAATTACTATTATATTTCAATAACTTAATATAGTAAAATCTGAAAAGGATATGATTTTTATTGATAAATTTGTTATTTAGCATATAACTATGCCAATAACCGCTATTAAAAAGGGAAAAGAGATGGCAACCAATATCGATGAAATTTTAAAAACAATAAAAGAACCTTTGCCTCCGCAAGTACGTTCAGCGCTGGAAGCCGCTTATGATGAAGACGGCGCCGCTTTAAGTAAAAAAACCCCTCCTCTACCACCTGGATTATCGACACATGCCTTAGTAATAGGGCGTGGACGCTAACCTATTCCGCGGCCATCAGTTTTTTTTCCGGTTTCCAACGCAAAATTGGATTGCGCGCGGCTTCGGTTTCATTCAAGCGGCGGCGCGGAGTTAAACGCGGAGCGGATTTAAAATAATCGGCATCCGCTTTGGCTTTTTGTGCCAAACCGCGAATCACGGAAATAAACTGATCCATAGATTGTTTGGATTCTGTCTCGGTTGGCTCCATCAGTAATGCGCCATGCACCACCAATGGGAAATACATGGTCATTGGATGATATCCTTCGTCGATCATGGCTTTGGCAAAATCGAGCGTGGTTACGCCGGTACCTTCCAAAAATGTATCGTCGAACAAGGCTTCGTGCATGCACGGGCCTTCGTATGGAACCGACACGACGTCTTTTAAACAAGCCATTAAATAATTGGCGTTCAATACCGCGTCTTCGGATACCTGGCGCAAACCATCCGCGCCGTGGGACAAACAATATGCCATTGCGCGGATAAACATGCCCATTTGGCCGTAAAATGCTTTCAACCGGCCAAAACTTTGGGCGCTGGCCTTGTCGCCGGTATTTTCAACGACACGGAATCCGCCTTTATCGTGCAAAATCAGCGGCAATGGCGCGTAAGGCGCTAATGCTTCGGACAAAACAACCGGACCGGAACCGGGGCCGCCGCCGCCATGCGGCGTCGAGCAGGTTTTATGCAGATTGATGTGCATGCAATCGATTCCCAAATCGCCCGGACGCACCCGGCCGATCAGCGCGTTATAATTCGCGCCATCGCAATAGAAATAACCGCCGGCCTCATGAATCAATCGCGAGAATTCCAGAATATCGTATTCGAACAATCCGCAAGTGTTGGGATTGGTCAACATGATTGCGGCGACATCATCGCCCAATTTCGCCTTGAACGCTTCGACATCGGCACGGCCATCCGGTTTCTGGGGAAACGCGTCAACCGTAAAACCGCACAATGCCGCGGTCGCGGGGTTGGTTCCATGCGCGGCCTCTGGCACCAGAACGCGGCGGCGATGGCCCTGGCCCTTGGCCTCGAGCGCGGCGCGGATTGCAAGCAAACCGCATAATTCACCGTGCGCGCCCGCCGCCGGCGACATAGCCACGGCCGGCATGCCGGTCAAGGTTTTCAGCCAATGCGCCAGCGTGTCAATCAATTCGAGGGCGCCTTGCACAGTCGATTCAGGCTGCAAAGGATGCAAATCCACAAGACCGGGCAAACGCGCCATTTTTTCATTCAGGCGCGGGTTATGCTTCATGGTGCAAGAACCAAGCGGAAATAATCCTGTGTCGATGCCATAATTTTTCTGGCTTAGGCGTGTGTAATGACGCACGACTTCGGGTTCCGACAAAGAAGGCAATCCAACGCCGCCCTTGCGTTCCAATCCAGCAAGGCGCGTTTTTACCTTTGGATGCGATGGCAAATCGACGCCGACTTTACCTGGCGTGGAAAGTTCGAAAATCAATGGTTCCTCGACTTGCAACGCCTTGTTTCCCGAAATTGTCTGGATATTGCCGCCGCTGGCGGATTCTGGTTTGGTTGGTCTGCCTTGCTGACTCATCATCGCACCTATTTATATTACTTGTTTCAAGCCGTTCACCAGCGCATCCATGTCGGATTCGGTGGTAACTTCGGTTGCTGCGACAATCAGCAGGTCTTTTAAATTGTCGTTTTTCGGATAAAAGCGCGATACTGGCACACCCGCCAATATTTTTTGCGCGGCCAATTTTTCAACCACATCGTTCGCTGCTTTTGGCAATTTTACGGTAAATTCATTGAAGAAATTATCCGTAACAATTTCAACGCCCTTAATTGCGGATAATTTATCCGCCAATTGCACAGCCTTGGCATGATTCAATTCCGCCAATTTGCGATAGCCTTCTTCGCCAAGCAGCGACATGTGAATGGTAAAGGACAAAGCGCACAAGCCCGCATTCGTGCATATATTGGATGTCGCTTTTTCCCGACGAATATGTTGTTCACGGGTCGACAGCGTAAGAACAAAACCGCGCTTGCCTTCGGCATCGACTGTCTGGCCGCATAAACGGCCCGGCATTTGCCGAATATCGCGTTCCCGTGCAGCAAATAAGCCCACATAAGGACCGCCAAAGGACAAGTTATTGCCGATCGATTGGCCTTCAGCCGCAACGATATCGGCGCCCATTTCGCCCGGCGGCTTCAGCAAGCCCAGCGACACGATTTCAGTCACCGCCACAATCAAATAAACGCCTTTGGCATGGCAAGCATTGGCCAGTGAAGTCAAATCACTGACCCGGCCATAAAAGCACGGATATTGCACCACCACGCAAGAGGTTTGATAGTCAATGCTTGCGCTTAAATCTTCACACAAGCCTTTATCGGGCGATAGGGATTCAACTTTGAACCCGGCATACTTGCCGTGGGTTTCGACGATTTCACGGTAATGCGGATGCAATGCGCCGGACAAAACCACACGGTTGCGTTTGGTCGAACGGTTGGCCATCTGCACCGCTTCGACACAGGCGGTAGATCCGTCGTACATCGACGCATTGGCGACTTCCATGCCGGTGATCAGCGCCACTTGGGATTGAAATTCAAATAGATATTGCAAGGTGCCTTGAGCGACTTCCGGCTGATACGGCGTGTAGGACGTCAGAAATTCGCCGCGCTGAATAATATAATCCACGGCAGACGGCACATGGTGCCGATACGCGCCACAACCCAGGAATGAAGGAACCGACGAAGCGCCGATATTTTTTGCCGCCATGCCGCGAATGACCGATTCGACTTCGATTTCGCTTTTATACATTGGTAAATCGACGGGGCCCGGCAATACCGCTTTTTTCGGAACGCCCTTGAACAAATCATCCACCGACGAAACACCGATTTTTTTCAGCATTTGCGCCCGGTCGTTCGCGGTTAATGGTAAATAACGCATATCGTCTCCTGCACTTTATAAATTACAGACCTTGAATATATTTTTTATATTCGTCTTCGCTCATCAAATTGCCGATTTCATTTTGGTTGGCAATTTTGATTTTGAAAAACCATCCATCACCCAGCGGCGATTGATTGATCAAGCCCGGATTGCCCGGCAATTTATCGTTAAAACCGATAACCTCGCCGCTCATTGGCGAGTAAACATCGCTGGCGGCCTTGACCGATTCCACGACGGCGGCTTCTTTAAACTGCTGCACTTGCTTGCCTTTGGCCGGCAATTCGACGAAGACCACATCGCCCAGCTGGCTTTGCGCATATTCGGAGATACCGATCGTTGCGGTATCGCCTTCGATTTTTACCCATTCATGTTCTTTGGTGAATTTCACTGTGCTCATAAATATAACTCCTTAGAATTAACCCCGATAATAGCGATATGGAACAAACGGTAAAGCCGTAATTTGTCCCGGTATCAGCTGGTCGCGTATAGATAAGTTTAATTTTGCGCCTATTTCCGCATACTTAGCATCCACATAGCCCATGGCAATCGGCGCATTTAAAGTCGGACTGAACGTGCCGCTGGTGACAATGCCAATCTTTTCCCCGTTCTGGCCCGCGATATCGGTATGGCCGCGCGCGATATGACGGCCTTCCGGGCGAATGCCAACCCGCTTGCGCTGCGGACCTTTTTGAAGTTGTTCTTTGATAATTCCTTCGCCGAGGAAATTACCTTCCACCCGGCGGCGTTTGCCGATGGTCCATTTCAAATCGGCTTCGACCGGCGTAGTGGTTTCATCCAGATCCTGACCGTATAAACATAATCCAGCCTCTAACCGCAGCGTATCGCGCGCGCCAAGCCCAATCCAAGAGACATCCGAATTCTTTAGCAACAATTGCGCCACTGCCTCGGCATCTTTATTATCGATGGCAATTTCAAATCCATCCTCGCCAGTATAGCCCGATCTGGTGATAAAGGCCTTGATACATTTTATTTCCGCCTGAGTCGCATGCATGAATTTCAACTTATCAATACCCGGCACCAAAGCCGCAAGCGTCGCCGCGGCCTTTGGCCCCTGCAATGCCAACAAGGATTTTGTGGACAAATATTCCACGCGGCTTTTATCCAAATATGCTTGGATGTGCGCCAAGTCGACCGATTTGCGCGATGCATTCACCACCAAATATAAACCGCCTTTAACGCGGGTGATCATCAAATCATCGATCACCCCGCCTTCAGGATTGGTGAACAGCGAATATTTCATCTGGTTTTCTTGCATTTCCTGAACGTCGGCGACAACCAAACCTTCAAACTGCGCCACCAAATCCTCGCCATGAATCATGATATGGCCCATGTGCGAAACATCGAACAGGCCGGCGGAATTCCGCACCTGATTATGTTCTCCCATAATGCCTTTGGGGTACTGGATTGGCATTTCATAGCCGGCAAAATTCACTATCTTGGCGCCGGCCTGGCTGTGCGCCGTATAAAGCGCCGTTTTCCGCATAGTAGAAGATGGAGATGAAGTGGTCATTGATTTACCGCCTTATTTTGGTTTGCCGGTTTTTCCAAACCGACATAAATTGTGTAGTCCGTGCCGGATGCGGCAAAAGAAATTTCCCGCTGTTCTATCGTTGCGGAATATATCGGATTTTCAGATTTGAATTCGAATGACAAGCTGTCAGATTCCTTGCCGATTATATTTTCGTCTTGATCCAAGATAGCTATGAAATACCTGGCATCGTTTGGAATATTGATTCCCGGTTTATGGCGTTCGGCCAAAAATTTCATGCCCAACCGCATCGTCATTTGATCGCCTTGCGCTATGCATTCCGCGGCCAAACGATCAATACTAACTTGCCAAACAGGATTTTCCGGCTCACCACTGGTAATTTCGGCAGCATTTTTGAGAATCAAATAATTCGGGCAAGCAACCTTCTTTTCAGGATCGCTTAAACCCAGACTTTGACATCCGGCCAATCCCAAGATGGCCAGCAGCAAAAGAGCGGTTTTTGTATGGTTTTGCAACAAATTCGAACCTTGATAGAATGGGCCAATCCCTATATGGTAGCCCCTGGAAAGGGCACAGATTAACCAAATGACCACCCCCAAGCAAGCGTCACTTAATATTTATCTCGCAGCGCCGAGAGGGTTTTGCGCGGGTGTGGATAGAGCCATCAAGATTGTTGAAAAAACACTGCAAAAATACGGCGCTCCTGTCTTTGTAAGACATGAAATTGTCCATAACAGACACGTCGTAGAATCTTTAGAACAAAAAGGGGCGGTGTTTGTCAACGAAGTATCCGATGCCCCGCACGACCGGCCGATTATTTTTTCCGCCCACGGCGTTGCCAAATCTGTCCCGGCCGAAGCAAAAACACGGCAAATGATTTATGTCGATGCCACTTGTCCGCTTGTGACCAAGGTTCACAGCTCCGTCAATCATCTGCATGATGAAGGATATCATATCGTGCTGATCGGTCACGAAGGCCATCCGGAAGTCATCGGCACCATGGGTCAATTGCCAGAAGGCAGCATCGATTTAATTGAAAATATCGAGGATGCAAAAAATATCGATTTATCGCGCGCCGAAAAACTGGCCTATGTCACACAAACGACCTTATCAGTCGACGACACCACCGAAATTGTAAAAATCCTCGCCGCACGTTTCCCGCATATCCGTGTGCCGAAAAAAGACGATATTTGTTATGCCACCACCAACCGCCAGGAAGCGGTCAAGGCGATGGCCGAAAAATGCGATGCGATTATCGTCATCGGTGCGCCGAATTCATCCAATTCCGTCCGCTTAGTCGAGGTTGCGGAAAAAGCCGGTTGCCCAAAGGCGATGTTGTTGCAAAGCGCGCGCGATATGGACTGGAACTGGCTGCAGGGCGTCGTAAACCTGGGCATTACCGCGGGCGCTTCCGCCCCCGAAATTTTAGTCGAAGAATTGATTGATGCTTGCCGGGCAAGGTTTACCGTGACCACACAGAACATTACGACGGCCGAAGAGAATATTGAATTCAAACTGCCTAAAATATTGATGGACGATCATGATCAACTTAATCCGCGAACATGAGTTGCAGCATTTTCTGGTCGACTATCTGGTCGGCCCGGCGCTGAATTGTTTTTATATGGGCAATCAAGGCGGAACGGAAGTTTTCCGCCTGGAAACCACCACCGGATTTTATGAATTGCGTTTGTGCGATCAAGCGCCATCGAATGATAATGCCATCCCACGCCTTGACGGAACCCGGCATGCTGTTTTGCGCGGCAAAGCCGCAATAATTTTGCGCGAAGGCGCGAACGCCAACACGCCCTATTATTTTTACAAAGAATCCAATTCCTATGAAGGATAATATAGTCCGCATTTATACCGATGGCGCCTGCAAGGGCAATCCTGGTCCAGGCGGCTGGGCGGCATTATTGATTTATAACGGCACGGAAAAAGAATTAAGCGGTGCCGAAGCCAACACCACCAACAACCGCATGGAATTAATGGCGGCGATTCAGGGTATCGAAGCCCTGACCCGTTCAGTTACTGGCGAGCTTTATACCGATAGCCAATATGTGCGCCAAGGCATCACCGAATGGATTCATGGCTGGAAAAAAAATGGCTGGCGTAATGCGCAAAAAAAACCGGTCGTAAATGCCGATTTATGGCAGCGCCTGGATGAAGCGCAGCAAAAACATAAAATCGAATGGCATTGGGTTAAGGGCCATGCGGGACACCCCGAAAACGAACGGGTGGATCGGCTGGCGAACAACGCGATTACCGCTTTAAACATAGGCTAAATGATTAATAATACTGCGTTAATAGTAATTGACGATTGTAATCTTTAAAGATACAATTACCCTCTGAAATTTTAGGGTTTGAAGATGAAAATATTATACAAAGTTGAAACAACTGCCGCCGACAAATCTACACAAAAATTGGCCGCCAGTGGGCAACCGGCCTATGATCACGTGCTGGTAACTTATGAAAACCAGGCTGATCATACATCCATTGTCATCAGTTACAGAACTGATTTTCATATACCAGTCATCCCGCAAGATCACCCTCATAAATCATGGCAATGGATTCAAAAAGAAACCGCGCGCCGGAAAAAAGGTGCTGAAATTATTCAGCAATTTGAACAATATCGCGCAGATCCCGAAGGTTTTTTGGAAGCATTACGAGAACAAGGCGCGGTGGCTGATGACTGTTATATTTATGATCCGTCCAGCGAGAAATTTCGCGCTCCTGCACACAGTGTTACAAATACACAAACAGGCCATGAAATATATAGATGTTACGAAACCTGCGGCACTCCTACCATGGGACCGGATGGTCAAAAATCGGTCACTTACTCCGATCCTAAAACCGGTCGTGCTATCCAAGAATATAGATATGATCCTAGCACTGGGCTGGTGGCTAGTGAAGTTGATTGGCGCAATGTAGATGGGGATCGTGTGCCGGCAATCGAATATGTACGCGATAAAACAGGTAATGTTGTTTATAAACTTTGCACTATTTATCAACCCCGCCAAAATATATACTATAATTATTACCGATAAACATGGTCAACGCACCAAGGGCCCTTATGGTATTCCAGCCGTTATCAGTTATGATATGCGCTGTCGTACAAAAAAAGTTTATCCGGCAGTTGTTATGCTGGATAACGCTCCTGGTATGCCAGTCTTAAGCGATAAAATTTACAAAAGTCCTGTCTTATTAAAAGCATGGATCGCCCATTGCGTGAATGGCGCGCCAATCGATACCGGTGTATCTCACGATCGAGCAATGCAAGCCGCGCAGAAACTTAGAACACTAACCGCCACTCGCTAAAGCTTACCGCGCCTCTGTCATGGCGCGTTCCACCGCCGATTCACTCAGCAATTCCGGCAATGGCTTGCCGGTTGGGAACTTGGCACTGTACACCGCGTTAAACGGAATTCCATAACGGCCAAAACCAGCCAGATATTTTGCGATACTGTCATTCGGCTTGGTCCAATCGCCGCGCATCAATACGACGTTTGGCTGCGTTAACAGGCTTTGAATTTTCTGCGATTGCAATACCAAGCGTTCATTCACTTTGCATGTTAGACACCAGTCGGCGGTGACATCGACTACAACAATTTTATTTTGCGACACCAAGGTTCCAATTTGCCTTGGATCGAACGCCTGCCATGGCAAAGTTTGCTTTGATGCCGGCGGGTCCATCACATTGGTCGTTTGCACAACCACAATCGACACCAACCATAATCCGGTAACCAACAGAAATACCGCAAGCACCCTCCGCACAGCAAGCATCCACCGGCCAGGTTTCGGCAGAGCGTAAACCGCATGCGGATAAACAGCCACGATAAAATACGGCAAGGCCATGCCGAGCCCAATTGCGGTAAAAATGATAAATATTTCGCCAATACCTTGGGACAGGGCAAACCCCAAGGCCGTACCCAAAAACGGCGCTGAACATGGCGTTGCCAACAATGTCGCAAACGCGCCCATCAAAAATTCTTTGGATAAACTGTGTCCTTGGGGATCATTGCCCAATCTGCCGATGTTGGCGATAAATTGCGGCAGGCGAATTTCAAATATACCCCACATATTAGCCGCGAAAATAAACACAATAATCGCCAGGAAAATTAAAAATAACGGCTGTTGAAATTGAATGCCCCAGCCGATTTGCTGACCCGTTAATTTCAGCGCGGTCAAAATTCCGGCCAACGCGAGAAACGATACGATAATTCCCGCCGCCGTGGCCATAAATCCTTTACGCACCCAGTGCCGTTCAAAATCATGTTTGGCAATGATTTGCATTAATTTGATCGACAATACCGGCAATACGCATGGCATGACGTTCAGAATCAGTCCGCCCAAAATACCAAAGGCGACCATCAGCAATACTTTCTGCCAAGTAAAATTGCCGCCGCCGACAACCGGCATCATTGTGGCTTCATGAGCGACCTCGCCGTCCACCATTGTAAAAGTGAATGGAATTTGGGTCAGGTTTTTTAATAGAGCCGGATCATCCGCATTGACCGCAACCGTAATAATGGCTTTGCGTTTATCCGTATCAATCTTAAATTCCGGAGGACCAAAAGAAATATTTTTATCGCTTTCGATAAAAATATCCGGCTTTGCAAATCCGTCGGCCTTGATCGCATGAATTTCAAAAACTGGTTTTTGATCGCCGCTGACAAACACATTGTTGATTGCCATTAGACTTTTGATGCTGTCTTTATCCGGCAATTTCGAAACAAACATTTTAATCAAGCTTGTTTCCTCGGTAATCAAGCTCATCCCTTGCTGCAGATTCAATGCGAATACATATTTATATGGAACGCAAATCTGGTTGCAGGTCAAATAATCGACACTCGCGTGAATTTGCACAGGTTGGCCGGGTTGAATTAAATCCGCAGTAATCGGCAAAACGACTTCTTCGCCATAACCGATGGTTTGAATATCGCCGATACTGACGCGGATCGGCGCCGGCCACAGAAATTGCGCCGATTTAATATTTTGCGATCCTGTCCAATCGACTTTTGGCGGGTAACCAGCATCCCCCGCGCTGCGCCAGTAAATATGCCATCCGGGTTCCATCTTGAAATGCAAACCCAATTGAATTTGCGGATCTTCGCCCACTGTTGGGCTGGTGGCAATCAACCGCACCATGCCATGATCGTTCTGCGCCCATGGCGTTGCATTCCCCGCGCCAGCGTAAATAGTCCCCGCCCCACCCTGCAATGCCGTGCCAGGGGACGTTTGCGCATAGGTTAAATTTGCCGACAAAAGCACCAAAATTGCGCAAAAAACGCTAAGTATCGAAAGACGCATGATAAAACCCCTGTGCAATTGCGAGAAAACCCTTGGAAAACAATAAAAAGCAAACGAATCCTTAATAATACTCAGTCTACAATAGAGTATCGTGTATAATAGAATTACATACGATTATAGCAAGGCCCTACAGCGAAAGTGGAAGATTTGAAAGAATTCAAACCCTATAGAGACCCCCGTTATCTTGCTGGCCAAATTCTGATTTCGATGCCTAATATGCCTGATCCGCGCTTTGAAAAAGCGGTTATTATGCTGTGCGTACACAATGCCGATGGCGCAATGGGCGTTGTCATTAACCGTCAAAGCAATTCGATTTCCTATCCTGAATTATTGCAACAACTGACCTTACCAACTCATATCATCGATCCGAAAAAACCGGTATTTTACGGCGGCCCGATCGAGGCTGGACGGGGCTTTGTTCTGCACAGCGATGACGTAAATCAAGAAAGCACTTTAAAAGTATCGGATGGAATCGCGCTAACCGCAACGGTCGATATTCTGCGCACTATTGCGGAAGGCCGCGGACCAAACCAATCCCTGTTGGCGCTTGGCTATGCCGGGTGGGGCGCTGGGCAATTGGAATACGAGATTCAAAATAATTCCTGGCTGACCGTTCCGCCAGATGCCGCGTTATTGTTCGATGACAATGTCGACACCAAATGGCACCGCGCAATGAGCAAAATTGGCGTATCGTTGCACCACTTATCCGATACCGCCGGCCACGCTTAGGTTAGCTCGAACTTTTCCCAGACCTTCATGGACTTTTTAGGGCCGATACCGGCCAGGGCCGGTTTTGCCGATATCATTTTTCCGACAATACGGTGAATATCGGCTGGAGTAACGTTGTCAATTTTCTCGATCAATTCCGCCACGCTCAAGACGCGGCCAAAAGTCAATAAATGCTGCGCGGTGTTTTCAGCACGGGAAAAAGGTTGCTCCAAAGCCATCAACATGCCGGCCTTTAATTGTTGCTTAGCGCGGTCCAATTCCGCTTTTTTAATATTACGCGAACTGTCCACCAATTGTTCGCGCAGAACTTCGGCTAATTTAGCCACTTCGCCGGGCGCCGTACCGACATAAATACCAAGCAGGCCGGTATCATCCACATTAGATAAAAATGCCGACACCGTGTAGGCCAATCCGCGTTTTTCGCGCACTTCCTGGAACAACCGCGACGAAGACCCGCCGCCCAATAATGTCGCATATATCGAATAAGCATAATAATCCGGGTCTTTGCCACCGCATGCCGGCAGCGCCAACGACAGATGCGCCTGTTCGGAATCTTTATTTATCAGGATATTTTCGGGTTTATAAACAGATGGAGGGATTGGCGCATCGCTGACTGGCGACAGCTGCCCAAAATATTTTTTAACCCAATCCAGCAATTGCGCGTGATCCACCCGGCCGGCTACCGCAATCACGGTTTTCGGCGCGCAATAATGAATCCCGGCATATTTCTTTAAATCTGCACCCGAAATTTTTGCAATCACCTCGGGCTTTCCAAGGATCGACATGCCCAGCGGCTGATTGCCATAAGCGGCCATTTGCATGTAATCGAAAATAATATCGTCCGGCGTATCGCGCGATAAATTTATTTCCTGAATAATCACTTGTTTTTCGCGTTCCAATTCTGTGGCATCGAAAGTGGAATTTTGAATCAAATCGGCCAGCAAATCGATCGCCAATTCCGTATCCTGATGCATCACCCGCGCGTAATAAGCGGTTAAATCGCGCGACGTATAGGCATTGGTATGCCCGCCAACATTTTCGATTTCTTCAGAAATTTGCAGGGCGGTACGGCGCGAGGTGCCCTTGAACAACATATGCTCCAGCAAATGCGCAATGCCGTTTTGTTTGGGCAATTCATTGCGCGTACCGACATCAAACCAAACGCCAAGCGCCACGGTTTCGATATTCGGCATAAATTCGCTGGCGACGCGTAAACCGCTATCCAAAGTGGTTATTTGGATGCTCATGCGGCCTCCAAATAGCGGCGGCGCAAATGCAATTTAAAAATCTCGGCGTTTAGCGTTTCGCCAGTGGCAGATTTAATTAATTCTGTGGTCGACAATAAACTCGCCTTACCATGCACATTTTCGCGCAACCATTTTAACAGGCTGGTGAAATCGCCCCTGCCCAAATCGGCGCGAATATTCGGATAAGCCCGTTCGGCTGCGGCGAATAATTGCGCGGCGATCATGGCACCTAGCGTATAGGTTGGAAAATATCCAAATGCGCCCGATGGCCAATGCACATCCTGCATGCAGCCATTTCTATCATCCGCTGGCGTCACGCCCAATAATTCTTTCAGGCCCTGATTGAACGCGTCCGGCAGATCGGCGATATCGAGATCCCCTTCTATCATCGCCCTTTCCAGGCGATAGCGCAAAATAATATGCAATGGATAAGTAACTTCGTCCGCTTCGACGCGAATCAGGCTTGGTTCCACCTTGGTCTGCCAGGCGTAAATATTTTTGCCAGTCAACACATCGCGATGCTCTGGAAATGCTTGTTGCAATAACGGCGCGACATAATTCAGAAACTCCCGGCTACGGCTTGCCTGCATTTCAATCAATAAAGACTGGCTTTCATGCATTGCCATCCCGCGCGCCTTACCCACCGGCTGATACCGCCAGCCTTTGGGCAGACCGAACTCATATAAGGCGTGACCGGTTTCATGCATCAAACTCATCAGGCTTTGGATGAAATCATCCTCGCGGTACCGCGTGGTAATGCGGATATCGTCGACCACGCCGCCGCAAAATGGATGGGCGCTGACATCCAGCCGTCCCTGATCGAAATCAAAACCGGCTTGGTGCATTAATTGCAAACATAGAGTTTTTTGTTTGTCGACGGCAAATGGACCGGACGGCACGGGCGGTATTTTCGCGCGCGCCTGTCTATCCATCACTTCGCGCATAAATCCCGGCAGGAATTTCAATAAATCGCCGAAAATCCGGTCTAAATCCGGTGTGCGAAGGCCGGGTTCATATTCATCCATCAAGGCTTCGTATACAGAGCACCGCAAGGCGCTGGATTTAATCCTGGCCTGTTCGCGCAGCAAATCCAGAACCTTCTGCAAAGCTGGTTGCAGCGATTTAAAATCGTTTTTCGGCCGCGCTTCCCGCCAAATCAATTCCGATTGCAGCCGCGCATGAATCAATGCTTGTTGCAAATCCTTCGGCACGGCATTGATATGAATCCAAATACGGCGCATTTCACGAATATTGGCGCGCTGCCAATCGTCCAGTTTATTATCGCGCTCGGCTTCGTCCAGTTGATCAGGCAATTCCGGGTTTTGCAGAGTGTCTTGTATCAGGCCTTGGATTTCCGACATTTGCTGGGCCCGGCCAGTACCACTGTTTTTGGGCATCATGGTTTGCATATCCCAGCCGAGCATGGCGTTTATTTCTTCGAGTGTGGAGATTCTTGCAAAATTTTGTTCGAGAGTTTTATAAACGCTGCTCATGATTGTGCCCTTGCCTTTAAACCATAGGCGATTGTCGCCGCCAATTGCACCAACGCCAGGCCAAACCAAGTCCAGGCATATTGCCGATGATTGTTCGGAATAGACTGCCATAAAGGCGCCCGAGCGGTGCCATACCAATTAAGATCATTATATAGAATAAAGGGTAAAAATTGGTATCCGGCATAGGCTTCCATGGCCGGAAAATCATGCCAAAACCATTGATTTTCCAATGGATTATTGGGAGGGGTAAAGGTTTTTTGGGCTTGCGGCGCCATAAACCAGCCATTCACCGTCACTTCAATTGGAAAAACTTTTTTGGCCGCAGCATTGGCAATCATGCGATCCCGCATGGCAGGTTCGACCCAGCCAAAATTCACCAGGATCGCCTTGCCATTACCGGTCAGCGGCAAATACAAATCATACCCCAGACGTTCTGCCGGATTCGCGGATGGATATGGATTGATCGCGCCTGGACGAAATAGTGGCTTGGTCTGATCGAGCAATCCTTTTCGGGATGTGTAAGTGTATAATTGATAACCAGTATTTTCATCAACTGGTAGAGTCATAATACTAACCGCACGCAAATCAAAATCGCGCATTGGAGCCAGCATTGCCTCTTTTTCCTGCAAGCGCTGTAATTGCCAGCACCCTAAACCGACAAACAATATGAACGCGGCCAGCGAAAAAATATAAAATAAAATCTGCGATTGCTTACTCTTCATGCTGTCCGGCCAGAATATGATTTTTATATTCAAGTGCAATCATTGCGGATTTTATTCGCGGCAGAATCCAGTATCCCGCTCCCGCCAGCAATATGGGCCAAATCACAAAATGGTGCCAGGCCGGCGGGTTAAAAGAAAATTCGTACCACAGCACCAAAGGCGAGAAAATAAATCCCAAAATGAAAATGCCGAACGTCGCGGGACCATCCCCGCTATCCTGTTCGGCAAGATTCAAATTACATTCAAGGCATCGTGGCTTTACCTTTAAAAACGAAGAAAAAATATTTCCTGCCCCACAACGCGGACAGCAAAGGCGCAAGCCGCAAGAAAGCGGGGATGGCGTCGAGTAACCGGTCATTTGCCCTAAAACCCTAAACCCAAACCCCTAAACCCCGTTAAGCGCCCCACCAGTAAACGGCGGCGAACAAGAACAACCATACCACGTCGACGAAATGCCAGTACCAGGCGGCGGCTTCCAAACCGAAATGCTGTTCCGGCGTAAAATGGCCTTTGATAGAGCGGATCAGGCAAACCAGCAAAAATGTGGTCCCGATCATAACGTGGAATCCGTGGAATCCGGTTGCCATAAAAAATGTGCTTGGATAAACGCCATCTTTAAAAGTAAAAGCGGCGTGATGATATTCATAGGCTTGAACGCAGGTAAACAATGCACCCAGCAAAACGGTGCAAATTAAGCCCTGGATCAATCCTTTACGATTGCCTTCGAGCAGCGAATGATGCGCCCAGGTTACCGTGGTGCCGGACAGCAGCAGCACCAATGTATTGAATAAAGGCAAATGGAATGGATCGAATGGCGAAATGCCTTTTGGCGGCCAAACACCGCCGGTCGCTTCTTTCGGATAAAGGCTGGCATCGAAGAATGCCCAGAAAAATGCGGCAAAAAACATTACCTCGCTGGCGATAAACAAAATCATGCCATAGCGATGGTGCAAACGGACGATCGGCGTATGATGTCCTTCGGAATGGGCTTCGCGGACAACGTCGCGCCACCAGCGGAAAGCCAGAAAACACAACACCGCAAATCCGGCAATAACGCCCGTAAGTCCCAAATTAACATTCAATATTTTCATATCGGGGTGCATATACAGCACCGCGCAAATTGCCATGAATCCGGCGGCAAAGGCCGACAAGATTGGCCATATGCTGGGGTCGACCAAGTGAAAATCGTGTTTTTGCTGTGCCATAATAACCTTCCTTACTTACTGATAATTGGTGGAACCGCTGCTGGAAATCAAATTCTGATCCGGCGCCTTGAAAAATGTATAAGACAATGTGATCGACGTCACATCGTCCAATTGCTTGTCCTGGGCCATGGCCGGATCGATAAAAAACTGCACTGGAAAATCCGCTTCTTCGCCTGGTTTCAAAAAATGGCGCGTGAAACAAAAACACTGCAATTTATTGAAATAGGCGGCGGTTTTTTCCGGCGTTACATTATACGTCGAAGTGCCTACCACAGGCTCAAGACCGGTATTTTTGACATGAAAGCTGATGTTGGCCACTTCGCCCAGCTTCACGTCCATCGTGCGCATCGATGGCGCAAAAGACCAGGATAAATTCGGATCGACATCGGTATTAAAACGCACCGTAATTACACGGGTACCGATTTCTGTCGGGGCTTTGGCAGCCTTTCTTGCCGTTCCATCAAATCCGGTAACCTGGCAAAATAGCCGGTATAAAGGCGGCGACGCAAAAGTAAGGCCGGTCATCACCGCCAATATGGTAAGCAGATATAAAACCGTTTTTTGATTTTTATTTCTGTGCATTGTTATCCGCCAATTTTCGCTATGGTAATCAAGTACATCAGCGCCACAAAACAGCCTAGAACCAACAATAAAACCAAATTTTTTCTTTTGACGTTTGGATTCATCGCACTGCATCCGCCATCAAAATCGCAAACACTAAAAATAAATAAAGGATGGAATAACCAAATAATTGTTTGGCGCGCTTTTCCACGATATCTTTCTCGCTACGCCATAATTGAGCGGCCAGAATCACAAACAATACCGACAACGCGCCTGCGGTAGCGGCATAAAACAAACCGGCCGCGCCAAAATACCAAGGCAACAAAGATGCCGGTATCAATGTCAGACTGTAAGCCAAAATATGATTTAGCGTTGATTGCCGGCCCCGCACCACCGGCAGCATGGGAATGCCCGCACGCGCATAATCGCCGGATTTATACAAAGCCAGGGCCCAGAAATGCGGCGGCGTCCATAAAAAAACCAAAAGAAACATGGAAAGCGGCGCCGCATCAATCGTGCCCGTCGCGGCTGCCCAGCCAATCAGCGGCGGAAAGGCGCCAGCCGCGCCGCCAATCACGATATTTTGCGGCGTGCGGCGTTTCAACCAGATCGTATAAACAAATACATAAAATAAAATGGAGATCGCAAGAATTACGGCCGATAAAATATTGACGGCAAGACCTTGCAATAATACCGATGCCGCCGCCAGCGTAACGCCAAATGCCAAGGCGGATTCCGGCGCAATACGTCCAGACGGGATGGGGCGATTGCGGGTGCGCGACATTAACGCATCGACATCGCGTTCATACCACATATTAATGCACCCAGCCGCGCCCGCGCCAATGGCGATACAAAGAATCGTGGTGAAAGCCAAGACCGGATGCAAAGATACAGGCGCCGCCATCATTCCAGCCAGACCGATAAACACCACCAATGACATCACGCGCGGCTTTAGCAGCGCGAAATAGTCATTGGCATCGCTTTGATCGGCAAAATATGCGGAAGTTACTGTTGTCATCGAGGATCTTAGTGCCCTCCGCCTACGCCCACAAAGTTTGGCAACTCATCATAGGTATGGAATGGTGGTGGGGAAGATACGGTCCATTCCAACGTGGTTGCGCCTTCGCCCCAATAATTGGCGCCGACTTTTTTGCCGGCCAATAATGTATGGAACACGATGAAAATGAACAACACCGTCGCACCGGCCGAGAGATAAGACCCCATCGACGAGATATGATTCCAATACGCAAAAGCATCCGGGTAATCCGGAATACGGCGCGGCATGCCGGCAAGCCCGGCGAAGTGCATTGGGAAGAACGTTAAGTTCACACCGATAAAAGTGATCCAGAAATGCAGTTTGCCTAAAAATTCATTGTACTGGCGGCCGGACATTTTTCCGATCCAATAATAGAACGCGGCGAACATGATAAATACCGCGCCCAGCGACAATACATAATGGAAATGCGCTACCACATAATAAGTGTCATGCATGGCGGTATCGATACCCGCATTGGCCAAAACCACGCCGGTTACGCCGCCAACGGTGAACAAGAAAATAAATCCGATCGCCCACAACATCGGCGTTTTAAATTCGATCGAACCGCCCCACATGGTTGCAATCCAACTGAAAATCTTAATGCCGGTTGGAACCGCGATAATCAACGTCGCGATAGTAAAATAGGCGCGTGTATCCACCGCAATACCGGTAGTATACATATGGTGAGCCCAAACGATAAAACCCACAACGCCGATCGACACCATCGCATAGGCCATGCCCAAATAGCCGAAAATCGGCTTTTTTGAGAAAGTCGAGATAATGTGGCTGACAATGCCGAAGGCGGGCAAAATCATAATATAAACTTCGGGATGGCCGAAGAACCAGAATAAGTGCTGGAATAAAACCGGATCGCCGCCGCCAGCCGGATCAAAAAATGTGGCGCCGAAATTGCGGTCAACCAACAACATGGTAATCGCGCCGCCCAATACCGGCAACGATAACAGCAACAAGAAAGCCGTAATTAAAATCGCCCAGGCGAATAATGGCATTTTATGCAAGGTCATGCCCGGCGCGCGCATGTTCAAAATCGTGGTGATAAAATTAATCGCGCCTAAAATCGAGGATGCGCCAGCAAGATGCAGCGAGAAAATCGCCATATCCACCGATGCCCCCGGATGGCCTAATTTGCTTGATAACGGCGGATATACGGTCCAGCCGGTGCCTGCGCCGGCGCCAACAAACATCGATCCCGCCAACAATAAAAATGCCGGCACAATCAGCCAAAAACTGATATTATTCATGCGTGGAAATGCCATATCCGGCGCGCCGATCATCATAGGCACGAACCAATTGCCGAAACCGCCAATCAGGGCCGGCATAACCACAAAGAACACCATGATCAAACCGTGGGCCGTGATCCACACGTTCCACATATCTATGTTGTCAACCGATAGATATTGCAGACCCGGTTCCGCCAATTCCATACGCATCAGAACGGAAATCGCGCCGCCGATCAAACCGGCGATAATGGAGAATATGATGTAAAGCGTTCCAATATCCTTGTGATTGGTGGAACAGAACCAGCGTTTAAAAAATCCTGGTGCATGATCGTGATGATCGCCGTGATGTGCAGTATGAGCCATTATAAAATTCCTCCAAAAATATTCTGTAACTTAAACTAGATTTAGTGTGCGGCTGGCGCGGCGGATTGCTTGGTTTCAGCTTCTGGCGTGCCTTCGGCAACTGGGAATTTTGCCTTGGCTTCTTTGACCCAGGCTTCAAATTCCGCCTTTGGAACCGCTTTTAATGCAATCGGCATGAAACCGTGATTGGTGCCGCATAATTCCGAACATTGGCCATAATACATTCCTGGTTTTTCGATACGCAGCCAGGTTTCATTGATCTTTCCCGGCACCGCGTCTTTTTTCACGCCCAGGGACGGCATTGCCCACGCATGCAACACATCCGCGCCAGTGACTAAAATACGAATATTCGTTTCGGTTGGCAGAACCACCAGATTATCGGTGCCCAATAAACGCGGGTGGCCGGCGGCTTTCGCTTCTTCATCTTTTAAAATATAGGCATCGAACGTAAAGTTGCCGTTGTCCGGATATTCATATGTCCAAAACCACTGCTTGCCAATTGCTTTTAAAGTCATTTCCGCATTCACGGCTTTGTCCGAGAAATACAACAAACGCATCGACGGCACGATAATAATCAATAAAATCAAAACTGGGATTAAGGTCCAAACAACTTCCAACATGGTGTTATGGGTTGTCTTGCTTGGAACCGGATTGCGGCGCGCATTGTACCGCACCATAACCCATAACAATAACGCCAACACAAATGTGGCAACAATAGTAATCAGAACCAAAAGAAAATCATGAAAACTGGTAATTTTTTCCATCACCGGCGAAGCGGCGGCTTGGAAGCTCAATTGTTTTTCATGCGGCGCGCCGACAATGTCCGCGGCGAATGCCAGTGCTGTTACGAAAAAAGAGAAAATAAAGGAACTAAAACCAATGATTACGCGTTGCATAAGGATATCCATTTGATTTTTATGATTGATTAATCCTCGATCTATAATGGAAAACCGGAAAAAAGTCACTTTGTTCCATGGAACAAAATCATGTTTTATGTAAATATGTGCAATTCCTTGAATTTAACTCTATTTTTCTCTTAATTCCTGACTATATTAATAAACAATCGGTATTTAAACGAAGGAATACGGCCCATGTCCCATCTTTTACAGTCAGATAAGATCTTTTTTGGAAAAAATTCGCAATTGGATCTACATGCCGTGCAAAAACTGGTCAGCGACAGTCTGGTCAAATCTGACGATGGGGAGATGTTTTTGGAATATTGCCTGTCGGAAAGCCTGTCTTGGGACGATGGCAAACTAAAATCTTCGACCTATGATATTTCACAAGGATATGGAATGCGTGCGGTTGCTGGCGAAGCGGTTGGATATGCCCATTCGACCAATTTTACCTTCGACGCCATGAAACGTTCCGCCGATGCCATTAAATCGGTTTACAAAAATTATTCGGGACAATTGGGCGAACCGCCCGTAGGCACCAATCTGCATTTATATACCGAGGATAATCCGTTAACCGACATGGGATTTGCCGAAAAAATCAATATTCTGCAACGCATCGATGAATATGCCAGAATTCAAGATCCACGCGTTAAACAAGTAATGGCAAGTCTTTATGCCGAATGGCAGGTAGTACAAATTATCCGTCCTGATGGCCGCCGTATCGCGGATGTCCGTCCCTTGGTTCGCGTCAGCGTCAGCGTAATCGTCGAACAAAATGGCCGCATGGAAACGGGATCTTATGGCATGGGTGGACGCAAATCCTATACCGAGTTCCTAACCGATCAGAACTGGAAAAATGCGGTCCATGATGCGTTGCGCCAGGCGGTGCAAAAATTGGATTCCGTTTCCGCCCCCGCGGGCGAGATGACCGTGGTGCTGGGCGCTGGTTGGCCGGGCGTGTTATTGCACGAAGCTATCGGCCATGGATTCGAGGGCGATTTCAACCGCAAAAAAACGTCGGTATTTACAGGCATGATGGGCCAGCGCGTTGCCTCGCCTGGTGTGACCGTGGTGGATGATGGCACGATTCCAGACAAACGAGGATCGATTACCGTCGATGACGAAGGCACGCCATCGCAACGCAATGTGATCGTCGAAGACGGCAAATTGGTCGGGTTTTTGCAAGACCGCCAGAACGCCAGATTGATGGGTATGAAGCCAACCGGCAATGGGCGGCGGCAATCTTATGCGCACGCCCCTATGCCGCGCATGACCAATACATATATGTTGAACGGCAATCATACACGCGAAGAAATTATCAAATCGGTCAAACGCGGATTATACGCGACCAATTTTGGCGGCGGCCAAGTGGATATCACATCGGGCCAGTTTGTGTTTTCCGCATCCGAAGCGTTTTTAATCGAGGACGGGAAAATAACCGCGCCAGTTAAAGGCGCTACGTTGATTGGCAAAGGAGCCGACGCGCTGACCAAAATTAAAATGGTCGGCAATGACACCGCGCTGGACGAAGGCATTGGCACTTGCGGCAAAGACGGCCAATCGGTACCGGTAGGCGTAGGCCAGCCGACACTCCTCCTCGAAGGAATGACCGTAGGCGGAACACAAGTATAATGTCCGACAAGCCGCTGGTTATATTGGGAAGCTCCCGCAGCAATGGCGATACACGCCATGCGGTTGATCTCGCTATGGCGGGCCATGAATTCGAATTGGTCGATTTACTGAATTATAATTTTACGTTTTATGATTATGAATACAGAAACCGCAAAGACGATTTTCAAGCCATCGTCCCAAAAATGCTAGGCGCAGAAAAAATAATTTTTGCAACGCCGGTTTATTGGTATGCAATGAGCGCGCCTTTAAAAATATTCATCGATCGTTTTTCCGATTTGGTGCGCGTCGAAAAAAACCAGGGCCGGCAATTAGAAGGCAAGAAAACTTTTCTAATTAGCAGCGGCACAGACGATAATCTGCCGCAAGGATTCGAAATTCCATTTCAACGCACCAGCGAATATTTGGATATGGATTACCAAGGGGCCGTATATTTATACAGTGGCGGCGATAACAATCTTCGGCAAAAATCGGCGCAAAAAATCGGCGTGGAATTTACAAAACTGCTAAACAATTAAATTGCTTCATACGCCAAGATGCGACTGCGATGGTATTGCGTAAAATTATTTTCAATTTTTCGCGCGATATTACAACCATCGGTTGTATAATTAATCATCCGGAAATATTTTGAGCGTATACTGCAACTATGATCTCCAGATTTTTTTTTATTCTATTCCTCACCGGCGTTTGGTTTGCGCCAGCGCCAGCACCAGCCGCAACCGAGCAAGGAGCCGAACATTATCTGCCTGGCCCCTTGCCGGCGGAGGTGGTTCGCGTCATTGACGGCGATTCCGTAGAAGTGCGCGTGCGCGTGTGGCTGGATCAAGAGGTTACCACCACCGTAAGGTTGCAAGGCCTGGACACGGCAGAATTAAAATCGCGCTGTGTACAAGAACACGATTTGGCGATTGCCGCCAAAGCGCGGCTTGAAGAATTGCTGCGTGGGCAAAAAGTGGAATTGTATGACATTCAACGGGATAAATATGGCGGCCGGGTGATTGCCAAAATACGCACGCAGGGTGAAGCCGACATTGCTAAAACTCTTATCGCCGAAAATTTGGGCCGGGCCTATGAAGGTAAAAAACGCGGATCTTGGTGCGAACGCGCCGATGCCGAATAATTAATACAAATGGGCTAAAACCGGCAGCCAGCCAATTTCATGGCCATATTCAATCAATTCAACCAATGGAAAAGCCAGCAAAAACCATGTGGCATCGCGCAAAGTTAACATCATAAAACGCGGATTGGCGGAAACCAATGGCGGGGAGTTCCAGAGCTTAAAATTGGGAATCCAGGCTGGCGTACGATTGCGATAATTTTCATAAACAGCGCCAAATTTTTCATGCAGAAACGCTTCTTCCCGTGCCACAACATGCGGGTAATATAAAATAAACGCCAGCACCAGCAAAAGTAAAAAGCTCATCATCCCGGTAATAAAGCCAAGCCCCAGCACGCCAAAGAAACTAAAAACATACAAAGGATTTCGTACGATGGAATAAGGGCCTTCGGCTACCAAAGTTTCATTTTTACGGCCACCGACATACATGGTGCACGCGACACGTCCCGCAACCGCAATAATTAGACAAACATATCCTAACCATTCGGTGACTTCTTCCAGCCATTCTAGTCTTGGCGCGCAGAACAACAAAACACCCACGCACAAAACAGCAAAATAGCGCGTCCATTTAATCCGAGATTTTAAAAGCTTAGCCTGAGGCTGTATAATATTTTCCATGGCGCCATTATGCTCTTAAATATGTCAAAATCAAGTTAGGAACTAGCCCTTATTTAATCGATTATCGATCAAATCCTGAACCACCGCCGGATCGGCCAGCGTCGACGTATCGCCCAAATTGGACAATTCATTTTCCGCAATCTTGCGCAAAATGCGGCGCATGATCTTGCCCGATCTTGTTTTCGGCAGTCCTGGCGCAAATTGAACGAAATCCGGCGTGGCAATCGGCGATATCTTTTGCCGAACCCATTGGGTCAATTCTTTACGCAGACTTTCATTCGCTTCGATGCCTTTCTTCAAAGTGACATAGGCGTAAATCCCCTGTCCTTTGATATCGTGCGGCATGCCGACCACCGCTGCCTCGGCAACGGAATGATGTTCAACGAATGACGATTCGATTTCCGCGGTGCCCAAACGATGGCCAGATACGTTAATCACGTCGTCGACACGTCCGGTAATCCAATAATAACCATCTTCATCGCGGCGGCATCCATCGCCAGTAAAATACTTTCCGGGGTAAGTTTTAAAATAGGTTTCAACAAACCGGTTATGATCGCCATACACGGTACGCGCCTGGCCTGGCCAAGAATCGGCGATCACCAGATTGCCTTCGCCCGCGCCCATCAACATTTTGCCATTGGCATCGACAATTTCAGGGCGAACGCCGAATAACGGCGTCGTGGCCGAACCGGGTTTTAACGGCGTAGCGCCAGGCAGCGGCGATATCAAAATTCCGCCCGTTTCGGTTTGCCACCAGGTATCGACAACGGGGCAACGCGCATCTCCAACCACATTATAATACCACAGCCAAGCTTCTGGATTGATCGGCTCGCCCACCGATCCCAGCAAACGCAACGAATCGCGCTTGGTGGATTTTACAGGCCCCTCACCCTCCCGCATCAGTGCGCGAATCGCGGTTGGGGCGGTATAAAAAATACTGACCGCGTGCTTGTCTATCACTTGCCAGAAACGCGATGTGGTCGGGTGATTAGGAATCCCTTCGAACATCAAGGTTGTTGCACAATTGGCCAGCGGACCGTAAACGATATAACTATGGCCGGTGATCCAACCCACATCGGCCGTGCACCAATAAATATCTTCGCGGTTATAATCGAACACATAGTGATGCGTCATCGCGGCATACAATAAATAGCCGCCGGTCGTATGCAAAACACCCTTGGGCTTGCCGGTCGAACCCGAAGTGTACAAAATAAACAGCGGATCTTCGGCATTCATTTTTTCTGGCGGGCAATCGGCGCTTACTTTTACCGATGCTTCGTGCCACCAAATGTCGCGCGAAGAATCGAGATTCACTTTTCCGCCCGTACGTTTCACCACCAAGGTTTTCTGAACGCCGGGACAGGATTTCAAGGCGATATCGACATTCGATTTTAACGGCACGGTTTTTCCGCCGCGCAATCCTTCGTCGGCGGTAATTACAATGCTGGACCCGCAATCCTGAATGCGGCCGGCTAGCGATTCGGCCGAAAATCCGCCAAAAACTACCGAATGAATAGCCCCAATGCGGGCACAGGCCAGCATGGCATAAGCGGCTTCGGGAATCATGGGCAGGTAAATTGTAACCCGGTCGCCTTTTTTAACGCCCATTGATTTCAACACGTTCGCCATGCGGCAAACCTGTTCGTACAACTCGCCATAGGTTATTTTTTTAGATTCATTCGGATCGTCGCCTTCCCAAATAATCGCAACGCGGTTTTTATGTTCCGCCAAATGACGATCGATGCAGTTATGGGATACGTTTAAAATACCGTCTTCATACCAACGAATACGGGCATTATCGGCAAAATCCACATTCTTTATTTTTTTAGGAAACTGAAACCAGTCAAGACGCTTTGCCTGCACCGCCCAGAATTGATCTGGATGATCGATGGATGCCTTCATCATGGCAATATATTGTTCGGTATTGATATTGGCCAACGCAGCAAATTCTGGATTAATCGGTATCATTGTCATCGAAATCCCCGTTTTTAATATTTAAGATTTGTTTGGCGAGAGCAAAGGCAAATCCGGCGGCGGCAAATTTCTGCAATTGTTTCTTGGCATCTAATCCTGGCGCCGCGAATGGCCCTAATTTTTTACGCTTGGCAAATCGCATCGCCGCTTGATATTCCATGTCCGGATCTTCTTCTATAATTCTATCCAACGCCGATTCGGTATCGTCGTTGGCAATGCCTTTTTGTTTTAATTTGGCGCGAATACTGCGCAGGGATTTGCCGCCTTGGTTCATATTTTTAATCCGGTGCCAGGCAAAATTTTGATCGTCTAAATATCCGGATGCTGCAATTTTTGCGATGGTTTTATCGACCATCGCAATAAAATCCGCTTCTTTATGCACCCCGGATTTCTGCAAACGGCGCATTAAAACCTGGCGCAAGGAATGGGTCGAAGCGGCGTAACGCCCCAGATAGTACAAGGCGGCTTTTTCCAAATATTCCGACGTTATAGCGCGCGGTTTTGGCGGTCTTTTATCCTTATATTTTTTTTCAATTTTTCTGGCAGATTGCATTGGAATTGCCTATGATAACCGGCTTACAGATTAGGCCGAGCGCCATAAAATACCAAGTTATTTTTCAGGACTGTCCAGACATGAATTCGAATTTCTCCCTGCAAAAACCGGTCACCGACGCATTAATGCCCCTGGCAAGACGGGCCAATTTGGCGTTTACCCACGGGGAAGGACCCTATTTATATGGGTATGATGGCAAAAAATATCTGGATTTCCTGGCTGGCATCGCCGTTTGCTCACTGGGGCACTCTCATCCGCAATTGGTTGCTGCAATGCGGGAACAATCCGGCAAAGTCTGGCATTATTCCAACCACTTCCGAATACCGGAACAAGAACGTCTGGCGGAACGCCTGGTCGAGGCAACAGGAATGGAACAGGCTTATTTCTGCAATTCTGGCGCGGAAGCGAATGAAAGCGCGTTCAAATTAACCCGCAAGTATTTCGACGACATCGGCCAGCCGGAGAAATTCCGTATCATCACTTTTGAACAAGCTTTTCATGGCCGCACGCTGGCCACCGTTACCGCCACGGGTCAAGAGAAATACTTAAAGGGATTTTATCCGAAAGTGGATGGGTTTGATAAAGTCGCTTATGGAAATATGAATGAATTGCGCGCCGCCATTACGCCGGAAACCGCCGCAATTATGATCGAGCCCGTGCAAGGCGAAGGCGGATTACGCGTTGCGTCCGACGAATGGCTGCAGGCGCTGCGCAAAACATGCGATGAATTTGGCCTGTTGCTGATTTACGATCAGGTGCAATGCGGCGTTGGCCGGACCGGTAAATTCTGTTCGCATCATTGGTCCGGCGTGAAACCCGATGTATTGACATTCGCCAAAGGAATTGCCGGCGGATATCCGATGGGCGTTTGCCTTTCCACCAAAAAAGCCGCAACCGGCATGACACCCGGCAGTCATGGCACCACTTTTGGCGGCAGCCCGATGGCTTGCGCGTTAGCCAATGCGGCGCTTGACGTTTTGCTGGCCCCTGGATTTATGGAAAATGTACAACAACGCGGCCAGCAACTGCGCGAGGGATTGGAAAAACTGGCGCAACAATATCCAAACATTGTTATCGAACCGCGTGGGCGCGGGTTATTGGCGGGATTCCAGTTGAAATCCAATATCGTCAATACCGATTTCGTACCGCAATTGCGCGAACACGGATTGCTGTCGACCGTTGCCGGCGAAAATTGCATTCGTCTGGTGCCGCCATTGATTATCACCGCAAACCATGTCGACGAGGCATTGGCGATTATCGAAAAAACCTGCCGCGATTTCAAACCGGCCGCATAAGGAATATCAACGTGGCCGATCATCCAGAAGAAATCACCCTTTCCTCGATCCCCAGTATCGACGATTTTATTTTACCCTTTCAGATCGAAAGCCTGCAGATACGCGGCCGGTTGATTCGGCTGTCCACCGTGGCCGATACCATTATTCACAAACATGAATACCCGCCGCCAATTGCGCAAATTGTTGGCGAAAGTCTTGCTATCACCGCGTGTTTAGCGAACATGTTAAAATTCGACGGAATTTTCACCTTGCAAACCAAAACCGATGGGGCGGTGCGTTTCCTGGTGGCAGATATGACCAGCGAGGGTCATTTGCGCGGATATTGCCATTACAATTCCGAAGAAATGGAAAAAGTCATCGCCGCCAACAATAAAGATTTATCTTTGCCGCGATTGATGGGAACAGGATATTTGGCATTCACCGTAGATCAGGGCGATAAAGCCGATCCTTATCAAGGCATCGTGGAATTGACCGGAAACAAACTGGTTGATTGCGTGCATCATTATTTCCAGCAATCGGAACAATTGGAAGCCGCCATCAAGGTTGCCACCGGCGAATTGCCAAGCCTTGCCGGACGCAATCACTGGCGCGCTGGCGCGATTATGTTACAACGAATACCGCTGGAAGGCGGATCATCCATAACATTGGATGCGGAAGAACAAGAAGATGGCTGGCGCCGGTTAATGTATTTATTGGGTACTTGCACCGATGAAGAATTAACCGACCCTTATTTAACCGCCCAGCAGTTATTATTCCGCTTGTTTCATGAGGATGGCGTGCGTGTCTTTAAGCCCACTCCCCTGGTGCATAAATGCCGCTGTAATCGCGAACGGGTGGAGAATGTTTTACTCCGGCTAACAGCAGAAGATTTGCAAGAAATGCAAATTGATGGCAAAATCGTCGTCACTTGCCAGTTTTGCAATTCTAAAGAAATTTTTACGTGGGAAGAAATCAACCGTAAAACTGAAAATCCGGCGTAGCTCTATATTCAACCAATGAGGTTCATGATGAAAAAAATTATAGCATTATTTCTAACTTTAGGCCTGCTGACCGCTTGCGCCAGCAATGATGCGCCGCCTGCGCCGCAAGATATGAGTTTTAAGGATCAAGCGCCTATCGCTCTTGCCGTATCGGATTTCCAAATTGTTCAGGATTATAAATCGCCAATGGCGGCACCGAACGTGGAACATATGTTCGCTATTTCTCCGGCCAAGGCGGTCGAAAGCTGGGTAAAAGATCGTTTATCGGCCAAAGGCGGCCAGTTTTTGGCGCGTGTTGTGATTCGCGATGCCAGCGTGAAAGAAACCGAATTGCCATATACCAAAGGCTGGCGCGGATGGTTTAGCACCGAAGAAGCCGCCCGTTATGACGGATCGCTGTCGGTGATGATTGAAATCGTCCGTCCCGACGGATATGTGGAGGCTTATGTTTCCGCCAAATCCACCCAAAGCCGCACTGTTTTGGAAAATGCGTCGCAATCCGACAAGGACCGGGTTTGGTATGATTTAACCCGTGCCCTGGCCAATGATATCGACCGGGAATTGAGCAAACAAATCAGCGCCAATTTCGGCCCGATTCTGATGACTCGCGGTCCGGCAACGATGTAATTGACCCGATTCCAACAAAAAGGCCGCCAAATTGGCGGCCTTTTTTATTATTTTTCAATATCCTATTTCTCTTGAATCCAATTGTTTCTTATATAGAATCATTAAAACTTTGAGGGAACAAGATGGCCAGCAGACTAGTCCGGCAAATTTGGCTAACCGCCGAGCAACATGCACGAGGCATGAATAGTGATCATGTCAATTGGCGCCATGTATTGCTTGCACTATTATCCAGCAATAATGGATCGCAGGTTTTTAGTCGCCTTGGTATTTCCGTTGGAACATTAGAAACTGACATTAGATTCTCGTTACTGTCCCACAAACTTGGGTTCGGACCAATTGCGATTGCGGCCGATTCATCCCCGCCTAAAGCACTAGAGATAGATTGGACCAGAACACCTCCTATAAGCGAGTTACTAAGATCCCCGAGCGGTCAAATCATCATTCGGATTGCGAATCATTTATTGGACCTAAGAGAAGTGCAAGTAATTTTAAATGAAGCCAAACTTGCCGCAGAAAGAAAAATGCAGGTAAGAAGAAGCGAAGATGAAAACGCGGAAGCTGTAGAACCTGGACTCACTATAAGGGGATATAATGAAATATTAGAAAGATGCATTGGAATCATAGGTTATTATGATAACCAATCAGAAACTGTACAAAATTTACGAAAAAAACAAGCTTCTGTTGATTCTGCGAGAGAAGCTATAAATATTGCCCAAAAGCTTTTAAGAACAGAAATGCAAGACCTTACTGCAGGCTTTGCTGAAGAAGTTGGAAAATCCGTACTCCAACAACAAGGAGTGTCTGCTTATGACAATGCTTCTGTCCAAGAAGCTTATAAAACAGGCGCTCGTAATCTAACCGATGAACAAGACTCGGCCCCCTTAACCGATGATTTGGTCAAAATTGTACTTGATGCAAAAAATCCTTTGATAGAAGTCTTGCTTTATCGGTCGGGGTTGGTTGTGCCCGAAGGAACAACACCTCCAGTCTTCCAATTTCCGGCACATAATGTTGCCAATGTATTTTTAGGCGCCTGGGACACGGCAAGAGATCTTAGAGCCAAAAATCTAACCGTTGATTATTTATTACCTGTTTTAATCGGGGATAGTTTAGTCACTCAAGCGCTTATCAAAACCGGTTTTAAGCCTGAGGTAGCTCGCGGGGCCATGGCAAAAATAATCGAAGATAAAGCCGCAGCAGATAATGTTGGCAGCACTTACCGCCATAGCGTTGTTCCAGATGATTTATTTCAAACTACTTTGAAAAGAGCGGCAGCTTTAAGTTTTAAGGACAGACCGGTTATTGCCGCCGATATTTTTGCATTGCTAATTGATGATCCCAAAACCGGCCTTGCAAAACGTCTACAAGAGTGGGGCGTGGCGGATCCAAAGGATTTTGTACGCGAAGCGGAAACTGTATTAAGGGAAATTGGGCAAGATCCGGAACAACGCAGCGCTTTGCATGCCATCTTTGGAATCCCAATGAAATCGTCCGAGGCATTGGCAAACTATACAACAGATATGGTGTTAAAGGCCCGCCAAGGAAAATTCGATGCCGTCATTGGCAGGGAAGGAGAAATTAATCAAATAGAAGATGCATTACTGCATCGCAAAAAAAGCAGCGCCGTTTTAGTGGGCGATGCTGGTGTTGGAAAAAGCGCTGTCGTTGAAGGATTGGCAACCCGGATTGCAAACGCAAAGGCCGATCCCAGATTGGCCAATTTACGCTTGCTTCATTTGGATATTGGTAAATTAGTGGCAGGCACTCACTACCGGGGCGATTTCGAAGCGCGCGTACAAGCGATTGTCGCTGGAGCATCAGCCGATAAAAATATCGTTTTGTTTATTGACGAAATGCATGGCATGGTTGGTGCTGGTGGAACAAACGAAGGCACCCTAGATTTAAGCAATATATTAAAACCGTATTTGGCACGAGGTGAAATTCGTGTCATAGGTGCTACTACCTGGAATGAGTATAGAAAACACATTGAAAAAGACACTGCTTTGAATCGCAGATTTCATGTGATTGACGTTCAAGAACCAAACTTAGAAAAAACCATTGAGATTCTTACCGGCCTAGCACCAACTTATGCGGCCCATCATAAGGTAAAAATTCCCCCTTCTGTTATTCGCGCAATCGCGGAAACGGCGGAAAGATACATTAACAGCCGCAAACAACCGGACAAATCCATCGATGTATTGGATGCAACTTTGCTGGCCGCTCGAAAACGAGGCGGGACTTATGCCTCACTGCATGATGTTAAAGAAGTAGTCGCAAAAATGACCAATATTCCGTTGGTCAATATTCAAAGTAGAGATAAAAGTGGCTACGGCGCATTGACCGAAAAATTAGGGCTGCGGATTATTGCACAAAGAAATGCGGCGGTTGCGGTCGGAGATGCGATTAAACGCGGCATGGCGGGGATTCAAGAATCCGGCAAGCCGTTAGGATGTTTTATTTTTATTGGACCAACCGGTGTTGGAAAAACTTTGACCGCGAATGTTATTGCCGAAGAGCTGGGGTTGGAACGCCCTATTCGTATTGATATGTCAGAATATGGCGAAAAACACAGTGTTTCCCGATTAATTGGCGCGCCGCCCGGCTATGTTGGTTATGATGAACCCGGACAATTGACGGAACCAGTCCGACGCAGACCATTTTCGGTCGTATTGCTGGATGAAATTGAAAAAGCGCATCCGGATATTCTATCAATTTTACTGCAAGTCACCGAAGATGGGCGCTTGACCGATGGACGCGCCAACACCATAGATTTTCGCAATACCGTTCTTATTATGACCAGTAATATTGGCGCCAGAGAAGCCATGGCTGCAGCGCAGCAGTTTGGTTTTGTGGGAGCCAAAGACAGAGACAATGTTGAACTTGCAAAAGAAAAAATGCGCGAAGCCTATGATCAGGCGGTACGAAAATGGGCATCGCCTGAATTTTTAAACCGCGTCGACCAAGTAACTTTTGATCCTTTGTCGCCCACCGATATGCCGCCCATAGTTGACTTACATGCCTCTTTGCTGGCAAAACGGGTGCGTGCGCAAAACGTATCTTTAGAAGTAACTCCGGACGCAAAAGCATGGCTTGCACAAAATGGTTATGAATTGAGTATGGCGCCCGGCCTTTAAAGCGCTTGATACGCGATAAAATTGAAACTCCTCTGGCATCCTACATGCTTGGGGGAAGGGCAAGAAGACCCTTGGGAATAAGAATAGAAAAACCAGCCGGGCAAGATCAAATTACTTTGGTTGAAGATAATTCTATTATTAAACACCTTGCGAAACTTAGAAGAAAAACTCGTTGAGCAATAAAAAAGGCCGCTAGTAAAGCGGCCTTTTTTATTATGCACAAGATCTACCTAGCACTTAAGTGCCGGATTTTATAAGCCGCAGCACTTCTTCGCGCTTGATGGCATCATGCTCATACAAACCCAACGCCTGCATGGTGATCATATTGACGCCTTGTTTATGCACGCCGCGATTGGTCATGCATTCATGCACACCTTCGGCGACGACAATCACGCCCTTGGCGCTAAGATGCTGGTAAATCGCAATCGCGATTTCCGAGGTCATTTTTTCCTGAATCTGCAAACGTTTGGCATATACATCGACAACACGCGCCAATTTGCTAATACCCGCCACCATTTTATTCGGCAAATAGGCAATGTGGATTTTACCGGTAAATGGCATGATATGATGTTCGCAATGCGATTCGTATGGAATATCGCGCAGAATAACGACATCATGATAACCCGACGGCTGTTCAAACGTTTTGCCCAAAATCTCGGCCGGATCTTCGGCATAACCGCGGAAAAATTCTTCGAACGCGCGCACTACGCGGTCCGGGGTTTCAATCAAACCCTCGCGGTCTGGATCATCGCCAGCATACCGAATCAAGGTGCGAACCGCATCCATCGCCTGCTCCTCGCTGGGGCGGATATCGTCGCCCAGTTGATGAATCGATTTTAAAAGGGCGGTGACGGAATCTTTGTTGCTCATAAGAAATCTTTCAAAAGTTGGAATTTATATCTATTGCATTTTGATCGGTTGGTAAGGGCTGTCGAGCGAAAAGGCGGGGATATCGACATTAAACCGGTCGCCGGTTTGACTTTCCATCTCATAACTGCCCACCATAATTCCCGATGGAGTCGGCAGCGGCGTACCGCTAGTATATTCATAAGCATCGCCCGGATTCAAAACCGGTTCTTCGCCAACAACCCCGGGCCCGCGCACTTCCTGGGTGCGGCCATAAGAATCTGTAATTTTCCAATGGCGATTGCGAAGCTGTACCGTCTCCTTGCCGCAATTTTCTATTCGCACATGATAGGCCCATACAAAACTGTTATCGTTTGGCGCCGATTGATCGGCCAAATAGGTTGGCTTGACCGTAATACGAATATTGTGGGTGGTTTTACTGTACATCGGCGCGCATCATACGGCAAAAGCCATACTAAGAAAAGGGGGCCAAATCATAAAAAAAGGGGCCAAAAGGCCCCTTTTTCCATATTATTGCATTGATTAGTACATAATATTCCGATCGTGCGATGGCGTTCCGCCAATCCTTACGCCAGCGCGGCGATTGCGCGCTTCGCGAACATTATCGCCGGTTGAAATGGCCAAATCGTCTTCGCCGCGCGCTTCCACGCGGATATTTTTCGACGGCACGCCAGCTTTAATCAGCACATTGCGCACAGCCATAGCCCGGCGGTGCGATAAGGCCATGTTGCCTGCGCGAGTGCCGGCGGTGTCCGTATGGCCTGTGACTATGACAGGATTGTCGGTGCCGGCCCGTTTAGCCAAGGCTTTTACTTCCTTAATATCTGCGGCATTCAATTTAGAAGATCCAAAGGCAAAATAGATTGTACCGTCGCCGGAATGCGGGGTTGTATCTTTCATCGCCATCGAGGCGCGTGCTTTTTTCGGCTGACTGCTGGCGTACTTCTTGGCTTTATCGGCAAGAGCCGTTTCCGATTTTTCTAAATCCGCGAACGCGGCCATAAATTCCTTGCGGCAGGCGGCGATATCGTTTGGCTGCCAATTTTCTTCTTGTTGTTCGACCCAGCAATCGAATTTCGCCATGGCCTTAGCGGCCTGGTTCGGCGATGATTTTTTTGCGCCGTTATCCAACATATAATCCAGGCGATTGTAATAATTGGTCATTTCCGCAATTTTGTGGTTTGGGATATTCCAATTGTTAGGATTTTCCGGATCCACATTTTCACCGTTCAAAGCGCGCAAGCCTTTGTTTGCGAAATGATCGGCATCGTACCAATCATACTGATGCGCTTCGGAACGGACGAAGGATTTATATTCTTTGACTAATGCTTGGGTAAAGGGAGAACCTTTGACTTTGGCATCATCGAACTTATCGACATTGACGCCGGCGCAACCGGATAAAACCAACAGCGCGGAGAGGACGATAAATTTCTTAAACATGAGATTCTCCTTATATATCAATCATTTAAAATAACAGCGTCTGGATTCCGGTCCCTGCCCGATCCATACACAATGCTTGCCGATAACCGCACCATTCTGCAATCAAAATATGATTTATTAGCAACAGTTTATGCCCGGGGTGTTGTGATAAAACACAACCGTCCTTGCCGCCAGAAAATGATTCTACCCGGCTTTGCGAGCAAAATAATTTCCTTGTCGGGGTGGCCTCGACCATCTTCTTAGCGTATAACTGCTATGCGTCTTCTTATAAGGAGAATAGGATTTACATGCCAAAAACCACATTGAGTTTTTATCTGCATATTATTGCGGTTGTTTTGATTGTTTTGTTGGTGACCAACTGGGCCGGTAAATCGGTGGAATCCACCAATGAGCAAAAAACATCGGTTTTTGCGCGGGTCATGAAAACAAAAACCATCCGTTGCGGATATGGCGCTTGGCCTCCGATCTTAAGCAAAGACCCGAATACCGGCAAAGTTTCCGGCGTTATGTACGACCTTATGGAAGAAATTGGCAAAGGATTGAATCTTAAAATCGAATGGACCGAGGAAATTGCATGGAGTGAGTTTGCGGCCGCCCTTGAAGGCGACCGGTTTGACATGTTTTGTGTTCCAATGGCCGCCGTACCGCAACGCGTCACTCATGGATATTTTACCGCGCCATTCGCCTTTATCGAATCCTATGCTTATACACGCGCCGATGATAAACGTTTTGATAATAACCTGGACGCCATCAACGCCGAAAATGTTACTATTTCCGTCATCGAAGGCGAGTTGACATCGGCATTGGCGCGCAGCGGTTTTCCCAAAGCCAAATTATTGGAAATCACCGCGCAGCAAGGGCTTGTTCAAGCCGTTTTAAACGTTACCAGCGGCAAGGCCGATGTAGTGTTTATCGATACCGTTACCGCGCATGAATTCATGAAAAGCAATCCTGGAAAGTTGCGCAAGATTCCTGCCGATCATCCGATTGGCGTATTCGGCATATCGATGATCGCAAAACTGGAACAAGACCAAAGATTCTTATGGCTGATCGATTCCAGTATCCGGCACCTGCTGAATACCGGATTTGTCGACAGGCTTTTGAAAAAATACGATATTGGAACGGATCAATTTTTGCATACCGCCAAACCATATCAACCGGCAGTAAATCCATGAACCCAACCATGATATTGGCCGTCGCAATCGGCGGCGCCTTGGGATCGACGGCACGATATTTGACCAATATCGGCGCGGGTAAATTTTTGGGCACGGACTTTCCGTATGGCACGATGATTGTCAACATCATTGGGTCTTTTATTATTGGGTATTGGATGGAATCGATGGCGTTGCGTTGGAATGTGGGCATGGAACTGCGCGCCTTTCTGATCGTCGGCATCTTGGGCGGATTTACCACTTTTTCCGCTTTTTCGTTGGATGCGATTTTGCTATTGCAACGCGGACAAACCACGCCAGCGGTGATTTACATTTGCGCATCGGTTTTATTGTCGTTGCTGGCGACGATACTTGGAATTATTTGCGTCAGAGGATTACCGGCATGATTGGGAATATTTTCAGTGCATTTGGCAAAACATTAGGATGGATATTCAATATCCTGATGCTGCCATTGTCCATTTATGCGTTAATGCAAATAATGGGATGGGATTGGGTAAAATCCGGCGTAGCCGCCCTAATTTTAACAGCGGTACCGGTTATCGGATCGATCGGAAATTTATTGCTGGCATTTATCGGCATTTATTTTGTAACCATGAACTGGCCGCATTTATTCTAGAAAAGAAAAAGCGGCCCGAAAGCCGCTTTCCCCCTACTCTCTTTTACACCCCTAAATCGTTATACGGTGACATCGACTCTGTCACTGCCGCTCTCTGAATCACTCTGTTCCAGCTTGTTCGACAAAGCGTCAACTTTGTCCTGTTTTCTTTGCAAATCTTGCTTAACCTCGATATCAAATCTTTCTCTTGCGTCGGCATGCGCCTTGGCGCTTGCGGCTGCAACTCCACCAATGCGGGTATAATTTACCGCAACGGTGTTCACCGGTACTGCTGTCATAAAACCACTCCCCCTGTAACGCTCCCCTTGGCCCAAAGGCCAAACCCGTACTCTTATTATTTAATCATGCCGGCTTTAATTTCCGGTAAAATATAGATTGCATTTTATGCAATTTTATATAGGAAAAACAATGGGTTAAAAATAACCGATATGTATTACATTCTTTTTTGCAATTTTTGCGTGTGTCCCCGGTCAACCAATTGCGGAATCAGCCTATTCCAAGCCGCGCCGTAAGCCGCAAAATCACATAATGGCGACCCTGCCACAGTATGCGTTATGCCGCCGCCGCGCCATTCGGTTAATAAATCGGCATTGCCGGCAAACTGAATCACTTTTTGAATTAAATCTTTTTGGTTTTTGGCACAGAATTGAGGAAGATTCGCGTATTGTAAAAATGCGTAGCTGAATCTCTGGAATAATTGATCGCCAGGTACAGTGAATAATGGAATGCCTTGCGCCAGAACATCCATCGATGTCGCGCCGCCATTCACCATAATTGGGTCCATCACTATATCCACGCGGCGCAAGCAATCCACATAATTGGTTGGCGTATTGGCGATAAATTCAATCCGCGAATTATCGATGCCTTGGGCGGCAAACAGACTGCGGACATTTTTTCGTACCGATTCTGCCGCTACATCGGGATGGAACACCAGCATTTTCGAATCTGCCAATTCCCGCATAATGGCCGCATCCCGCACAATCATATCCGGTGTCCATTTATCCAGCCGGTTTGGCTGGCCAAACGTAACAAAGCCGTTTTGGACTATGGGCGGAATAAATTTATCCGGCAATGTCGGCACATCCGGCAAAATCATATACGGCGCATCAATTACCGTGCATTCTTCGGCCAAAAAGCGCCGGTCGGTCGGCGCGCAATATTGATCGACCAATACCGAATCGATCCCCGGCAGTCCCATTGTATGACCCCAACCCAGCCACATGATTTGTACCGGCGCCAAGCGCGCTTCGAATATCCACGTGGCAGAACGCGGACTATGCCCACCCAAATCGAACAGTACATCGATATGATCGGCGCGCACGGTTTCCAAAACCAAATCCATCGGCAAATTTTTCAAACTGCGGAAATGATTGCCGGCAATTTTACGTATCTCGGCATAAACCGGATCGCGCGGCAGATCGTCGCCGACATTGTAAACATGAATCCGCAAATCGGGCATATATTGCGCGGCATAGGCGCGCAGTAACGACAGAAAGTACCGGCCCACGGGATGCGTGCGGAGTTCATGGCACACAAACCCGACACGATAAGGGGCTTTGGACGGCGCCGAAGTAACCGCGTGGCGGTCCAAACGATGCCAGATTGACGAAGCCAGTTTTTTTAAACGTTCCTTGCCGGTGTCATGTTCCGCGCCAGCCAGGAAATGCACCAATTGCCGGCTGCGCAATCTTCGGTCCGCGGCGGTAAAATCCGCCTCACCCGCGCGTTCCAATTGCTGCAGATGATTGAATTCCAGCGTGCGGCGCAATGTGCCGGCAAGATAGAAATAGAATTTAGAATCATACCCATGCTGCATCAGCAGAATTCTGGCGCGAGCGTGCGCTTCGTCGATCCGGCCCAAACGGCACAAGGTTTCGCAAATCAACAAGGATGCTTGTTGATGATTAGGGTCCTGGCCCAAAATATATTCAAGAACATCCAAGGCTATTTGATCGTATTCCAGGCGCAAATAATACCGCGCCAGCAAAATACGCAAATTCAAATTGGTCGGATTGGAGAAAACCGCCGCGCGATAATCGATTTCCGCTTCTTGCAGTCTTCCTTGAAAATACAAAGAATCGGCGAGACCATTCAACGCATCCTCATTTTCCGAATCCAAATTCAAAATTTGCCGATATAGATTTTCGGCCGAGCGCCAATCGCCATTATTTCCGGCGTACCTGGCGGCAAGCAATATTTTTGCGGATTTACTCATGCGGCGCGCTGGTTGATAGGGGTTACTTTACGTTCCACCGGACCAATATACTGGCTTAACGGGCGAATTAATTTATTGGACGATAATTGTTCGATCACATGCGCCGCCCAGCCGGTAATACGGCTCATAATAAACAGCGGCGTGAAAAATGGAATTGGGAAACCCATCATGTAATAAGCGGGCCCAGCCGGAAAATCCAAATTGGGATGAATATTTTTTTCGGCAATCATGGTGGATTCCAGAATATTGGACATTTCCACCCACTTTTCGCCGCCCAAAGATTTTGCGGCCAGATCGCGGTATTTCTTCATACATGGTACACGCGAATCGCCGTTTTTATAAACGCGGTGGCCGAATCCCATAATTTTTTTCTTAGTCGCCAACGCATCCAGCATCCATTTTTTAGGATCGCCATTGCCGACATCCATTAACATATGCATCACCGCTTCGTTCGCGCCGCCATGCAGTGGGCCTTTTAACGATCCCACCGCGCCCGACGCGGCGCTGTGCAAATCGGATAAAGATGAAATAATCACCCGCGCGGTAAAGGTGGAGGCATTAAATCCATGTTCTGCATATAATGTCATCGATACGTCGAATGCTTTCAGCACGTCTTTCGATGGAATTTTACCAAAGCACATTTGGAAAAAATTCTCGCAATATCCCAGTTTTGGATCGGGCGGAATGAAATCTTCACCCTTGGTATGGCGCATTGCTGCCGCCGTTACCGTGGGCAATTGCGCCAAAAGCCGCATATATTTACGGCGATTCGCTTCAACACTGTTATTTTCCGCATCCGCATCTTCCAGTCCTAAATAGGCGATGCAGGTTTGCATCATGCGCATTGGATGAGAATTTTTCGGGAACGTTTTGATAACCGATAAAATATTGCCGCTGACGCCGCGCGATTTTTTTTCCATATCGCAAAAATCGGCATATTGTTTGGTGTTCGGCAGCTCGCCATTGAGCAGCAAATAAGCGACTTCCATAAAATCGCAATTTTCGGCCAGATCCTGAACCGGATAACCGTAATAGGTCAGATATTGTTTATCGGGAATAACACGGGAAATGCGCGTTTCATCGGTGACTACCCCTTCGAGGCCTTTTTTAATATTGCTTACGGAATTGGCGGCCGCCGGAACACTCATCACTCACCTATTTCTTCACTTAATTTTTCTTCACTTTGAAATTATAAATCTTCTGATCGAATTTACTATAGCTTTCATAATCCAACAAATCATACAATTCCGCGCGGGTTTGCATATTTTTTACCACATTCTGTTGCGTGCCATCGCGTTTGATCTGTTTCAAGCCATCCGTAATTGCGCCCATCGCAAGGCGCAGCGTGGTTACGGGATAAATAACGATATTGTAACCCAAATTTTCCAATTGTTTTACAGTCAGCAATTTTGATTTGCCGAATTCGGTCATATTGGCCAGCAATGGGACCTTGACCGCCTTGCGGAATTTTTCGAATTCTTTTTCACCTTCTAATGCTTCGGGGAAAATCGCTTCCGCTCCAGCATCAACATACGCCTTCGCGCGGGCAATCGCCTTGTCTAAACCTTCGACCCCTTTGGCATCGGTGCGGGCCATGATTAAGAAATCCGGATCTTGTTTTACACTGATGGCTGCGCGGATTTTTTGCACCATGGTTTTTGTATCTACCAATTCCTTGCCGTCCAAATGGCCACAACGTTTGGGATGCACTTGATCTTCCAAATGAATCCCGGCCGCGCCAGCTTCTTCGAACATAGTTACCGTGCGCGCGACATTCGGAATCCCGCCAAATCCGGTATCGGCGTCGGCCAGAATCGGCAAATCCATCACGCGCGTCATTTGCGCACAAATACCGGTAACTTCTGGTAACGTCGTCATACCAATATCCGGCAACCCCATCGATGCCGAAAACGCGCCGCCCGATAAATACACGCCGTCAAACCCAGCGCGCTGAATCGCCATCGCGACCAGCGGGTTGAATGCACCCGGCATGCGCAGCAATTTGCCGGATTTCAAAGATTTGCGAAAAGATTTACGGGTTTGGGTCATTAGTTCGCTCCGATTGGCACGGGAAGAATAGTGCCGTCATATTTATCGTATTTCTTGATGATTTTTTCAATGACGCCGGTATTGATCAATTCCAGCGTCGCTACATCCAGCATGCGTTTGAATTTATATTCATCCTGTTTGATAAACAACGCGTTGGTATACATACCGACGGGTTTAGCATTCAGGATTTTTATCTTGCCGGGATTTTTGGCGATATAATCATGGCCGATAAAGCTGTCGGACAGGGCGAAATCGGCTTTACCATTCGCCACATCGTTGACAGGTTCCATCAACGACGTCAATTGCGGCAAACTATGTTGTTGCGCCCGGCTAAAAGCGCGCTGCGTCATCAAAGCCATGGTCGATCCATCGATATAAGATGCGCTATATTGCGGATCATTTAATTGCGCGTAATCGCCGGTAAACCGGGTTTCATTTTCGCGCACCATGACAATAAGCGGCGTAAGCGCAATCGGCGCCACAAAATCCATCGCCCGCGCCCGCGCCGAAGTGGGCCATACGGTGCTGCAATAAGCATCGATGCGATTCGATTGCAAAGAAGAGGCAACGTCACCGCCACCAATCTCCTCGGCCCATTCGATATTCAACGATAAGGATTTTGCCATTTCCTCGGCATAATCATAGGCGATACCGGAAAATTCGCCGGTATTGACGTCTTTCATCAAAAATCCGGGGCGAATGAAATACCCACAGCGAATAGTTTTGGTGCGCATCACCCGGTCAAACACGGATTCTTTTTCCGCCGATTTTGTTTGTGACATCCCACCCCACCCCAACCAATTCGCCGCGGTGAATGTTACGGCGAGACTGACGAGAATGGAAAGTAAAACGGTTTTGGTAGTTTGGGTCATGGTTGCACCGATAAAGGTTGATAAGGATTGGCGACGCGAAGAAAAGATCCTGGAACGGATTGGTACTTTTTCAATATCTCATCCACGGTTCCATCGGCCATTAAATACAGCAATACTTGATCAAGCAAATTTTTAAAATCTACTTCGCCTTTTTTAACAATCATCGAACTTGCGCCGATAAAGACCGGATGGTTTGGAGTAGCATTTTTCAATTTTTTATCCGGGTTGTGACGATTATACAAATCCAACTCCGAAACGAAATAAATGGCCGCATCGGCTTTTTTCGTGGCAACTACTTCCAATGCTTCTGCCGGACTGGAATATTCCGGCAAACTGTACAATTTGGCATTTTGGAAACGGGTTTTGTGCAGATATTGTTGTGGCGTTCCTTCAACAATAGCCAATGTGTAATCGGAATTATTCAGTATCGTCACGTCCTTATCAAAACGCGTATCATCGGCGCGGACAATCACAATAGACGGCGTAAAAAAGAATGGCACGGTGAAATCAGCCACCTTTGCCCGTGTGGGCATATTCCATGCACCGGAACAAAGCGCGTCATAGCGATCTTGATTCAAATCCTGCGCCATTGTTGGAAAAGCGGATTCCATCACCCATTCAATTTTCATATTCAACCGAGCGCCGACTTGTTCCATCACATCGTGGGCAATGCCGCTAAGTTCGCCTGTATTTGGATTTTTAATCATATAGGGCGGAACATTGAAATACCCGCAACGAATCGTCCCTGCGCGTATCACGCGCTCATAAACGGATTCTTTGGCGTTTGATGCTTGCTGCGGTTTCAACCCCATCCAATTAATCAGCAAAAAACAAACTGCCAAACTGGCGACAATAGAAATTAGAACGGTTTTTGCGGATTGGGCCATGATTACATACTCAATAAATATTTGGCAGGAATGATTGTTCCTGGATGTTGTTCATATTTTTTGACGATTTTTTCGATAACACCAGTGCCGATTAGTTCCAACGTCGAAATTTCCAGCATACGTTTAAATTCATATTCGCCACGTTTCAAAGCAATAGAATTTGGGAAAGTAGCAAAGGGTTTGCTCAGCACTAATTGTTTTATCTTGCCTGGATTATGAGCCATAAATTCCTCGGCGGCATAAGAATCGATTAAGGCAAAATCAGCCTTGCCTGATTCCACCGCCAATGCCAGATCGGTGTGCGGCGTCAATTGTGGCAATGCGTATTTTTTTACCGCCGGAAATAAGCGCTGAATAATTTGCGCAGGCGCGGTGCCATCGATCAGAGCGACGGTGACGGCGGGATCGTTCAATTGCTGGTAATCGGTAAATTGCCGCGTTTCATTGTTGCGAATATAAACGCCCATTACACTGGTTGCGATTGGCATGACCATATCCATCACTCTCGCGCGCGGCGCGTTTGGCCAAAGTGCGGCGCAATACAAATCAATCTTGCCGGAATCGAGTGCCGCGCCAACTTCACCCGGCGCGATTTCATCATTCCATTCGACATTCAATGATAAACCACTGCCCAGTTCCCGGACATAATCGACCACCACGCCCGATAATTGCCCAGAGTTGACGTCTTTCATCACAAACCCGGGCCGTAGCGTATACCCACAGCGAATGGTCTTGGTTCGCATCACGCGGTCATAGACAGACTCTTTTGCCGCCGTTTTCGTTTGCGTATCTCCACCCCACCCCAACCAATTCGCCGCCGTGAATGTTACGGCGAAACTGACGAGCACAGAAAGCAAAATGGTTTTGGTGGTTTGGGTCATGGATTAAAAAATTCCCCGTTTGTCGCGCGCATTGCGCGTTAATGTTTTGGGATCTAATTGCACGTTCAAATCCGCCATCTGATCGGCGCGCAATTTGGCAAGATTCTGCGCCGCGTCTAAAAACCGCGCCGATTCGGCAGCGGCGATAATGCCATCGGTCAGCATTTTGAATTTATTGACGTATTGTGGACGCTGCCATGGCGTTGCGCCGAGCGAATGCGCATTCGCAACTGCCATTTCATCGGCGATTTTGGTGCCGTCATTTAGGATGATTTCAATCCGTCCGCCAAACGCTTTTTGTTTTGGGTCGTGCGAATGGTATCGTTCGGTCCAATTTTTGTCTTCGACGGTACGAATTTTATGCCACAAACGTACCGTATCGGCACGGCCCGCGCGTTCCGGCGCATAGGAATCGACATGATGCCACTTGCCGTCTTGTAATGCGACCGCGAGAATATACATGATCGAATGATCCAATGTTTCGCGCGACGCCTTCGGATCCATTTTTTGCGGATCGTTTGCGCCGGTGCCGATAACGTAATGGGTATGGTGTGATGTATGCAAAATAATTTCCTTCACATCATCCCAATTTTTTATCTTGGTGCGCATGCGGAAAGACAAATCGATCAAGGCTTGCGATTGATATTCGGCGCTATGTTCCTTGGTGTAAGAGTCCATGATCGCGCGTTTCGGCGAACCGATGGCTGGTATCGGCACAATATATTGACCATTTTTGCCAGCCAGCATCCAGGCAATCACGCTGTCTTCGCCTTCGTAAATTGGCGATGGCGATTTTTCGCCGCGCATCGCGCGATCCACCGCCTCGATTGCCAATTTGCCGGCATGGGCTGGCGCGTGTGCCTTCCATGAAGAGATTTCGCCTTTGCGCGATTGGCGTGTGGTGAAACAAACATGTACCGCTTGTTGGATCGATTGATAAATCTGATCGACCGGCAGATTCAACATCGCGCCAATTCCACCAGCAGCAGCGGGGCCCAGATGCGCGATATGATCTTTTTTAAATTCGTGCAAACAAATGCCCTTAACAAGATTAATGTGAATTTCATAAGCCGCCGCAAGACCGCGCAACATATCCGCGCCGGATTTTCCCAATTGCTGCGCGACAGCCAATACAGGGGGAATATTGTCGGCCGGATGCGAATAATCGGCGGCCAAAAACGTGTCATGCCAATCGAGTTCGCGCACCGCAACGCCATTGGCCCAGGCCGCCCATTCCGGCGAGAAGCGTGCATTATTGGGCATGCCCCAAACGGTAGCGCCACCATCGCGTGGATGGCAAAGCGCTTGCGACCTTGCATTCGCAACCGGTTCGCGGTTGATTGCGGCGATGGCAACCGCGGCATTATCTATCACGCGATTGATAATCATATCGGTGACATCATTATCCAGCGGCACATTGTCGGCGGCGCTGGCGGCCAATTTCCACGCCAATTGATCTTCGCGCGGACAAGGTTCTGCCGACGGATATACGCGAACTTTGTGATGAATAAGATTGTCTGAATTATTTTTTAATGCCGCTTGCGCCATGGTATTTCCCTGGGAATAAGAAATGGATTATAGTCGGCACATCATACATCAATTTTATTCTCAATCCAGCCCGTGTTATGACTATTATCCAAAGATTTTTACGCCTTTTTCAAGATTCCGGATTCCTGCTGATATTCTCGGCCATACTGGCATTGGCCGTGGCCAATTCGCCATTCCATGGTCATTACACCGCCGCCCTGTCCTATGTTCCTCCAATTCATCTGTTCGGCAAGAGCCTGACGGTTCAAGCATGGATTAATGATCTTCTAATGGCAGGATTTTTTCTTTTGGTGGGCCTGGAAATAAAGCGGGAATTATGCATTGGCGAATTGAACACCTGGTCCAAGGCCAGTCTGCCAGCAATTGCCGCGATCGGCGGAATGATTGCGCCAGCAATCATCTATCTTTTAATCAATTGGCATTATCCGGAACATTGGTCGGGATGGGCGATTCCATCGGCAACCGACATCGCATTCTCTCTTGCTATTTTAGGGGTATTGGGATCGCGCATCCCTCTAAGCCTGAAAATATTTTTAACCGCTCTTGCCATTATCGACGATTTGGGCGCGATTATCATAATCGCTACATTTTATACCGATCAACTATATGTTCCCGCAACTATAACAATGCTGTTTTCCTGCGCCGCGTTGCATCAACTGCACCGCAAATCGGTTTCCTGTATTTGGCCGTATATTATTTTGGGCGCGGCACTATGGACAGCCACATTACTGTCCGGAATTCACGCCACTTTAGCGGGCGTTTTATTGGCGATCTTTATTCCGCTGAATACCGCGAACAATTTCTTTGAACGGCTGGAACACAACCTGCAACCAATTGTTGCATATTTCATTATGCCCGTGTTTGGATTTGCCAATTCTGGTTTGAATTTCGATGACTTTCGAATAACGGATTTTCTAAATCCGCTGCCACTAGGCATTATTCTAGGGCTTTTTGTCGGCAAACAAATCGGCATTTTTGGGGCTTGTTACGCTTATACCCGCGGACGCCCCGCCTTATTGCCCCAGGGGTGCAATTTTCGGCATATTTATGGGATCTCCATTTTAGGCGGCATCGGCTTTACCATGTCCCTGTTTATAGGTTCTCTGGCCTTTGCTGGCCCCCAAAATATGGAACAAATCAAATTAGGGGTACTGTTCGGATCGATTTTATCTGCTATATTGGGATATTGTATACTTTCCCGGAAAACGTCATAAAATAGACTCCGTTATATGCGCATTATGTACCCCATGATCCGTTTGGTATTGATATTAGTCCTGGCACTAATAAATGCCCCTGCTTTTGCCATTGAAACAACAACGGCATCAGAAGCCGTACAACCGATGGTTTTGCAGTACAAAGGATTCTGGGGCGGGATTGAGGCCGCTAATATAACCCTGTCTCTCGAAGAAGATCATCAAAAATACCAATCTAAATTTGCCTTTGAATCCAAAGGCCTGATTAAAAAAATCTTACGCTTATATTCCAGCGCGGAAAATTCCGGCACAATCAAAAACGATTCGCCTACCACATCGGAATTTACTTCTACGGTCAGCAAAAGAAAAAAAGAAAAAAAATATTGGTGGCGACTTGACCCTAAAACAGGAGTTGCGCGTGTTCCGGATGAAAATAACGAAGACACGGAAAAAACTATTCCTGAATCCATGCGCCAACATATTTACGATCCTTTATCGGTACTTCTGAAGGCTCGCAATTTAATCCGTGAAGCAAGAATCAAGAACGATTGGTCCGTGATCAAGGATAAAATATTGCCGGTGTATGACGGCAGGCGCCGTTATGATATCTCGCTGCAGGACATCGCCGAGCGGGAAGACAAAGTTGCCGGCCAAATGCGCAAAGTGATAGACATCACCTTATCCATTGTCCCGGTTGCAGGCTTTAAAAGCAGAGATGCGGATATATGGCAAAATACCAAAATTCATGCGTTTTTATCCGACGATGACCGGCATATTCCCTTGCGCATTCAAGCCAGCACCCCTATCGCCCCGGCTGTAATCATGCTGCAGAGCGGGTTATAGCGGAATGAGTCCGATGCAACGGGCATAAGGCGTTTTTGACTCTTAATATTGTTTTAACTGGTCTAGTATATAAAGATAGGTCATTATTTGATCAGTCTTTTTCCCAATTTATAAGGATTTTCCCATGACTAAAAAACGCGTCACCTTTATTCCAGGCGACGGCATTGGCCCCGAAGTTTCCAACGCCAGCCGCAAAGTTATCGAAGCGATGAATGTACCGATCGAATGGGAAGACCACATTGCCGGCGAAGCCGCGTTTGTCAAAGGATATGAAACCGGCGTTCCAACCGAAACTTTGGAATCGATGAAATCGACGCGTTGCGTATTAAAAGGTCCTTTGGGGACTCCGGTTGGCTATGGCAATAAATCCGCAAACGTGACACTGCGCAAACTGGCCGAAACTTATGCTAACATACGCCCTGTGCGCGAATGGCCGAATGTGCCAACCCCATTTAAAGGCCGCGGCATTGATATTACCGTCGTGCGCGAAAATATCGAAGATTTATATGCCGGCGTGGAACACCAACAATCTCCCGGCGTTTTCCATGCGTTGAAAATGATTTCGGAAAAAGGCTGCGAAAAAATTGCGCGTTTTGCATTTGAAACCGCCCGCGCCGAAGGCCGCAAAAAAGTCACCTGTGCCTCCAAATCCAACATTATGAAAATGACCGAAGGTACATTGAAACGCGTATTTGAACGCGTGGCGCCTGAATATCCGGATATCCAAGCCGAACATATGATTGTAGACAATTGCGCGCATCAATTAGCCAAAAAACCGGAACAATTCGACGTGATTCTGTTTACCAACATGAACGGCGACGTTTTATCGGATTTAACATCCGGCTTGATTGGCGGTTTGGGATTTGCCCCGTCGGCCAATATCGGCAAGGACATCGCGATATTCGAAGCGGTGCACGGATCCGCGCCAAAATATGCCGGGAAAAATAATATCAACCCAACCGCGCATATGATGTCGGCGGTGATGATGCTGCGTTATCTTGGATTCTTAAATGAAGCAGACAAAATGGAAAACGCTATTTACGCAACGTATGAACAAGGCAAGTTTTTGCCGCGCGACGTTGTAGGCGATGCCAAAGGCTGCAAGACATCGGAATTCACCGATGGCGTCATTCAAAATCTAGGCAAATCCGCGACTTCGATCAAAGCGCGCAATTTCAAAGAAATCAAAGTGCCTAACGTGCGCGCCGATATCGATTTTGTAAAAGCGGCAAAGCGCCGCACCGCCGGGATCGATTTGTTTGTCGAATGGCATCAACAAGCAGAAGCGCTGGCAAAATCGCTGGAAAACCTGTCCGGTAACGGCGCTTTGAAATTGAAAGGCATTTCCAACCGCGGCACGCAGGTATGGCCATCCACCGGTGCACAACCGGATTTGGTCGATTGCTTCTCCTGCCGCTTTGTTGCCCGTAACGACAATGCCAATGTCAGCGATCACGATATTCTGGATTTGCTGAATAAATTGTCGGCACAGCATACCTGGACGCACATTGAAAAGCTGAATGAGTTTGATGGCAAAATCGGCTATTCCAAAGCGCAGGGCGAAAGCTAAGCTTTATCGGTTCACAAAAAAAGGCGGCCATTTGGGGCCGCCTTTTTTATTTTTCGATGAATTACATTCTGCGTTGCCGCGCATCCAATATTGCCGCCGCTACTCTTGGATCTGAAGCAACTCCGACCCTATGCCGATGCGCTTGCGGATGATTGCGTTCGTTACCGTCATGACGGCGCACGGACGATGGCGCTGTATACACAGATTCCGCCTTGCCAGAAGTAACGCGCAGAAGACCAATATCCATTTGCAAATCGTTTCGGGCGTTTTGCCATTCACGAGCATCGTGATCGGTTCCATTTTTACGGCGATTATGCTCGGCGCGGAATTTTTCCAAAGCGATTTTTTTGGCTTCTGCTTTTGTATAACCTTCGATCATCGCTTCTGCGGTCAATTGACGGAAAATACCCATGGTCATGCGTTTGCTGGCCAGCACATAACGATCTACCGATTCCTGCAAAGCAAAAGGATTCTTCTCGCGGCGGACTACATCGCGTTCGGCACGGGCCGCTTTTTTATCATGCTTGGCATTATAATGTTTTGCCATCGCCAACGGCATATCGGCCCGGCCTTGTTGAACATCTCCTCTAATCAAACCGTGTCCTTGACGATTGCATTTTCTGCAATATTCATGACGCTTTTTACGCTTGCCAGTTTCATCTTCGTGCCGGCGTTCGGCGCGCAATTCTTTGGCGCATTGATCCCTGGAATCCGATTCGCTATAGCCCATTCCCATCAGTTCGGCGATGCGGACATCACGTTTCGCAATATAGGCTTGTTTACGGGCCGCTTTCATAGCCGCAACAGCCTCCACCAGATTTTGGCCATCTTCTGCGGTCGATGTTGGCATTTTAGCAATATCAAACAAGACATCAACTCGTTCTGAAGCCAATTTAAATTCCATTTGCGCATTAAAAACTGGGACTACGTTCAAACTAGAAACTGAAACAGATTGCGACTTGGCGACTTCTTGATAATTGGCTTCAATTCTTTTTATATCTGTGCGAACTGTTTCCATTCCAGGCGATATTTTTTCGCCGGCGAATTTACTGGCAACCGAAACTCCCGCCCCCTCAGCAGCTTTGTTGGCATATTCGGCGGCATATAAAGCGCCGACATATTCCACTGCCGCTTTTTGATAAATTCCAGCTGCGTCTTTGGCGGCGGCGACATTGGCATAAGATGGGTTTGCTTTAGCTATAGTTACCAAATCTTCCATAGCATACTTAGCGCGGCGCATATCTTCTAACGCATCTTCTGCCCGGCGAAGCGCTTTGGCAGCAATGGCATTTAACTCAAATTGTTTTTTGGAATTTTGCTCTTGTGCCACTAAATCATTTTGGTTTGGAAACAAAGTTTGCAACACCACAACCGGCTGTACTGAACCACTTTCCCTAATTCCCCCTGAAACTACTACAGCCAATTTAACTACTCCTTTTTATTATATATTGAAATAATATTACAATATTATAATAAAGTCAATAGCTTAATTATTAATATTCTATGACAGAGAATATCTAACTATTTGATTTTACCACATAACGCCACAATTTATCTTTGGCTTTCGAAATACCAATGCGGGGGGTCGTGTCGAATTTAGGACGAATGGGATGATCCAACACATAAAAGTCTGGATCGGAACATAGATCGATCGCGTTGTAATCGCGGGTAATCCCGAAATGGCGGCATAATTTTCCAGGGCCGTTCAAATGCAATTTACTGTCATCCAGCAATTGGCAACCGCGAATTAAAACCGCCGCCGCAGTGCCTTCAGGCTCTGTCACAAAATTCAGACAATGATACATGCCGTAAATAAAATACACATACGAATGCCCAGGTGGGCCGAACATGATTTCTGTCCGTTTGGTTTTCCCGCGCGACGCATGACAGGCCTCGTCATTTTTCCCAACATAGGCTTCGGTTTCGGTAATAGTAGCCGCAATACCATTAAATACCATAATTTTTCCCAGCAAATCCTTGGCAACCGCTACCGTTGGCCGGGCATAAAAATCGCGTGGCAGTCGTGATGTGGGCACGGGTCTCGATTTATTCTTTGTAGGAGCAGCCATAGTATTACCATCTTGACGCGGACAATCGCGATTGTTATCAATTTTAACATAATTTAGGTTCCAATGTCTTTTCTTTCGAAACCAAACGGCGATTCCGATTTTACTGCGGCGGATATTTTAAAATTGTCCAGAAACGCGCTAAAACAAGAATGGTCGCGCCTTCAGGATACAAACCAAGGACCACGCACTATGTTCAAAGAATTTAAAGAATTTGCCCTGCGCGGCAATGTCATCGATCTCGCGGTCGGTGTTGTTATTGGCGCCGCGTTTACCACCATTGTCAATTCACTGGTCGGCGATGTCATCAACCCTGTCATAGGATTATTAATTGGCGGAATCGATTTTTCCGAATTTTTTATCACATTAAAAGGCGAGCATGCGATGACCCTGGAGGCCGCAAAAAAAGCTGGCGCGGTTACATTGAATTATGGCCTGTTTATTAATGCGGTGATTAAATTTTTGATCGTGGCTTTTGCTATTTTTATCGTAGTCAAGCAAATCAACCGCCTGAAACGAAGTGAAGCGGTCGCGCCGACCGCCCCACCACCACGGCAGGAAATTCTACTGGAAGAAATTCGCGATTTACTGGCAAAGAAATAGTTAAGCGTTCATTCCGCCATCGACGCCGATCGTCGCGCCGTTCACATTGGCCGATTCCGGCGATGCCAGGAATGCAATAACAGCCGCGACTTCTTTCGGTTGGCCAAACCGGCTCAGCGGATTCATTTTTCTTTGTTCATCGGAATATTCCGCGTTTTCCGGATTCATGTCGGTATTGATCGGACCTGGTTCAACGCAATTTACGGTAATTTTCCGAGCGCCCAAATCCCACGCCCAGGCGCGGCTCATCCCCGCGACTGCGAATTTGCTCATGGCATAGGCGGTCATGCCTGGAAAAATTGCCCGTTCGCCAAGCACGCTGCCGATATTGATAATACGGCCATGATCGGGCATGAATTTAATCGCGGCACGCGTTGCCGCAAAAACCGAATAGACATTGATGTTGAACATTTTTTCGAATTCGGCATCGGTTAAATCCGGCAAAGATTTTTGTTCATAAATTCCGGCATTGTTAACCAAAATATCGATTTTTCCAAAATCCTGGCCAATTTTATCGACAGTTTCGCCAACCGCCTTGGGAGTTGTATGGTCTACTTTGTACGCTTGCGCCTTGCGGCCCATAGCGGTAATTTTTTGTACAATTGCCTTGGCCTCGGCATCGGACTTGCTGAAAGTAATGGCGACATCCGCGCCCATTTCCGCCAATCTTACGGCGGTAGCCGCCCCAATCCCCCGAGATCCCCCAGTAATTACAGCCAATTTTCCTTGCAATACGGTCATAAAATGTCTCCTAAATGTTGCAAACAAAGATAAATTGCCAAAATATATTTTCAAGCCCCTCGATCAAACATAGACAAATAAGGGCCTCGCGCCCATGATATCCATATCGGTTATTGTTATAGGGAGCTTTTTATGAACAAATTATTCTGCACCAAAAATGTTGGCGACCGGGAACGTCTATTGCGCGCCATACTAGGGATCGTATTGATGCTGTTGCACGGAACAGGAAACATCGCCGGAACTTTCGGTATCGTGGTTTTGGTTCTCGGTATCGTTTTGATCTTAACGGCGGCAACCGGATCGTGCTGTCTTTATACCATGATGGGCAAATCGTCTTGCGAAGGCGGCTCTTGCAGCATGGATAAGAAATAGATTTTTGATTTCTAAAAATAAAAAGCGGGACTATTCAGTCCCGCTTTTTATTTATTTCTAACTCGCAAACTTAAATTCATTTCTACGACATATCTTCCTGGCAAACCGGATACGCCAGATGAAGTGCGGCAATGTTGTCCAATCTCCGGCCCCAAGGTATTTAAAAAAACACCGGATGCTGCGTCGGTTACTTTGGGAAAATCGGCAAACTCTGGATCGGCATGATTAACCAACCCGGTTAAATGGACTAATCCTGCCACTCGATCCCAATCTCCTTCGCAAATTTTGTCAACAATTCCAAGCAATGTTGCGGCACAGTGCGCGGCCGCCAATTGAGCGCGCTCCATAGGCACATGCCAATTTTCTTTCCCTAATTTGCCAATAAATTCACTTGGAACTTTTCCATCTCTGCGCGGCGCAACGCCACTGGTGTGAAACGTGGTTTCCTGGACCCCAATACAAAGGGGCATAAACGATACGATTTTACTGGATGGGGGATCAGTTATGGTTTCCAATTTCAAACCTTGTTCAGCCAGAGCTGCTATAACTGCATCTCGCTTCGATGTCATACCACTTCTCCTTCTAAATCATATTCATCCGCCGCTGTTACTGTGGCCTTTACGATATGGCCAGGCAGATGGCGTTTTTTGGATGTCAAATATACTTTGCCGTCCACATCCGGCGCATCGGATTTGGAACGGCCAACAATTCCGTCGGGGCCGGATTGATCGATCATTACCTCGATGGTTTTGCCGATTTTCGCCTTTAATCGCGCCGCACTGATTTCTTGTTGCGCTTGCATGAAACGGTGCCAACGTTCTTCTTTGACCTCAATCGGCACATGGTTCGGTAAATCGCGCGATGTGGCATGTTCGACGTTTTCATATTTGAAACATCCGGCACGATCGATTTGCGCTTCTTTCAACCAATCGAGCAGAATTTCAAAATCTTCGTCCGTCTCGCCAGGAAATCCAACGATAAATGTGGAACGCACGGTCATATCCGGGCAAATTTTGCGCCAGTTCTGAATACGATGGACGACTTTTTCCGCCGCCGCCGGACGTTTCATCGCCTTCAATACATTGGGCGCGGCATGCTGGAATGGAATATCCAGGTACGGTAAAATCTTTCCATCCGCCATCATCGGCAAAATTTCATCGACATGCGGATATGGGTATACATAATGCAGCCGCGTCCAAACGCCAAGTTCCCCCAGCGCATTGCATAAATCCAAAAATTTGGTGCGGTAGGTTTTATCGCGCCATTGCGATTCGGCATATTTCACATCGATGCCATAGGCGGATGTATCTTGAGAAATCACCAGCAATTCTTTAACGCCGGATTGCACCAGTGTTTCCGCCTCCGCCATAACCTCGCCCAGCGGCCGCGAAACCAAATCGCCGCGCAATTTTGGAATGATGCAAAAACTGCAACGGTTATTGCAGCCTTCGGAAATTTTTAAATAGGCATAATGGCGCGGGGTTAAACGCACGCCGCCTGCTGGAATCAGATCCAAATATGGATCGTGCGCCGGCGGTACAGCCTTGTGAATTGCGGCCACCACCGATTCATATTGATGCGGGCCGGTAATTTCCAGCACTTGCGGATGCCGCGCCATGATCACATCGGGCTCCGCGCCCAAACAACCCGTTACAATCACCTTGCCGTTTTCCGCCATCGCCTCGCCGATCGCATCCAGCGATTCTTCGCGCGCGGAATCCAAAAATCCGCAAGTATTGACCACCACCACATCGGCGCCATCGTAGCTGCCGGTGATTTCATAGCCTTCGGCGCGAAGTTGCGTCAGAATCCGCTCGGAATCGACCAGCGCCTTGGAACAGCCCAGCGACACCATCCCCACACGCGGGGCGGTTTTGGTTTGTGCGGTTTTTATAGAATCGTTTTTCATTACCTTGCCATTTCTTTTAATTGGCAGGTTATGTATCACAATTTCCCCGATTTGGCAACGGAGTTACGGATTATTTTCGGGCGGCCAATTGCGCGATTTGCGCGGACATTTGCTCGATAATTTGGGTTAGCTTTAATATTTCCTGCTCGCGCAAAAGATCGATTTTTTGATGCAACTGCTCGATTTCGAGCTCCGCCTTTAAATTGACCGCATAATCATTTTCCGCCCGCCTGCGATCGATTTCCGATTGGCGATTCTGGCTCATCATAATAACGGGCGCGGTATAGGCGGCTTGAAACGACAACAACAAATTTAAAAGAATAAACGGAAACGGATCCAAATTAATAATGCCGAACAGGTTCAATCCAATCCAACAGGCGATCAGCGCCGTTTGCAGCAAAATGAAACCCCAGGACCCAACCAGTGCCGCCACCGCATCCGCAACTTTCTGGCCAATGGTCGGAGGAGCAACATGTGTCTTTTTTCGCGCAGGCTTAATATGCCGCAAATCAGTCAGGCATTGATGGTCTGCATCGGTCCAGGAAGTAATGGGATGTTTGTGTGCGGCGTTATTCATGTCATATTCCTTATTTTAGGCATGGCAATATAGGGATCATAACGCTAAAAACCTATATGGGCAATTTTGCAAATTTTTCCATAGAAGACCGGTTGATTTACCGCGACGCCTTAATATTGGGAATCGATAAACCCGCCGGTTTGCCGGTACATAAAGGCCCAGGCGGCGGCGCGCATTTGGGGCAATTTTTGGATGCGTTGAAATTCGGCTTGCCGCGCAAGCCGGAATTGGCGCACCGGCTGGACAAGGATACTTCGGGCGTTTTGATTCTGGGCCGAAACCCGCATAGCTTACGCGAATTGCAAAAAATATTTTCACAAAATAAAGCGGAAAAAATTTATTGGGCCGTCGCGCGCGGCATGCCGCCCACCGAATCCGGCACGATCGATGCCAAATTATACCGGCACTTATTCAAACCTGGCCAGCTGGGTTTTCGCATGATTGTCGATGATCGAGGACAGGACGCGATAACAGAATATAAAGTGCTGGCGCGCAAGGATGACCGAACTTTATTGGAATTAAAACCGCAAACCGGGCGCACGCATCAATTGCGCGCGCACTGTGCACATATTGGATGCCCGATTATTGGCGACCGACTATATGGCGTGGATTCCGACCGTAAATCGAATCGATTATTCCTGCATGCAAAACAAATTGCGCTGCCTTTATATAAAAACAAACCGCCAATTTCGATCCAAGCGTCTTTACCAACCGATTGGCCAGAATTGCAACAAAACATTTAAATACGGGGGATAAATACCCCCTAAGGCCAAAAAACCAATAAAAATGGGGATTATTTTGGGTTATAGCCGGAAAATAGTGCTGATTTTGCTTGCGTTACCGTGTGTTTGGCGTATTTTTTGAATCACGTTTAACCCTAACTTATAAGGAGCGTTAAGGTGGCATCTACTTCTCAACCCACAGTAACCTTTAAAACTTTCTTCGCTACATTGGCGGAAAAATATGACATTCCTAAAAAAACCACGAACGCAATGCTCGAGGATTTAAACACATTGATCGTTAAATCCATGAAAAAAGGCGAGCGTATTCGTTGGGCTGGTATCGGCATTTTGCAAGTGCGCAAACGCGCTGCTCGCATGGGCCGCAACCCGGCGACCGGCGAACAAATCAAAATTCCGGCGAAAAAGAAAATCGCTTTCCGCGCCGCGAAAGATTTGAAAACCGCAGTTGGCAACTAAGCCATAGCGATTTCATCGCAAACAAAACACCCGCCCATAAAGGCGGGTGTTTTTATTTTAAGCCGCTATAATAAGGCGCCCAACCGCAAGGAATATGCATGAGAATCCTTATTTTATCGCTATTCTTATTATTGCCTTTCTCCGCACTGGCCGCCGATCAATCCTGGCCGGAACAAAGCGCACAATTGCTGCGCCAGGCGCAGAGTCAAAAATATTTCAAGGAAACAGCCAAACTGCATCCGGCGTTTTTGCCGACCAGCGATGGAAAAAGTTTTTTGGCGGTCTGGACGCCGAGCAAAACACCTCCACGAAAATGGATTGTCTCCTTGCCTGGCACTGGCGGGTATGCAACGCGCGATTTGCAAATTTGGGCGCAACATTTGAATGGCGAAAATATCGGTATTGTTGTTTTGCAATGGTGGTTGGGCGGCGGCGATAAGACATCGGACTATTACTCGCCATTCGATATTTACCGCGAACTCGATATTGCCTTAAATCAACTGCACATCGCGCCCGGTCAGGCCATGTTGCATGGTTTCAGCCGGGGCAGCGCGAATATTTATGCGGTTGCCGCAATCGATCAGAACAAGGGTAGAAAATATTTCAATACGATTGTCGCCAATTCCGGCGGCGCATCGATGGATTATCCGCCAACACAATTAATCACGCGCGGCGAATTTGGCCCGAAACCTTTTGCCGGAACCCAATGGGTTACGTCCTGCGGGATGCGCGATGAAAACCCGGATCGAGACGGCTGCCCCGCCATGAAACGGACGGCAAAATGGATTGAATCGATGGGCGGAAACGTGGCCCTGCAAATCGAAGATCCGGCCGAAGGGCATGGCGCCCTGCACCGGAATCCAGCCAATACCAAGCATTTACTGGATTGGTATTTAGCAATGCCGAAAAACGGCCAATAGCCCAGGCTTTATTACACTAAAACATGGGTAGACAGATCCGATTTATATTTGTATTCTGCGCCCCAAAGTCGATCGGTTCGCACCGGCCCCGCTTCGCTCCTAACGGAGCTATGCAGGGCGGTTTTGACTTTATATTAATTTAGCGGCCAAAACCGGATGAGTGGCAGAGTGGTCGATCGCGCCGCACTCGAAATGCGGTATACTCGCAAGGGTATCGGGGGTTCAAATCCCTCCTCATCCGCCATCTTACCAAATAATGCAGCATGCCAAACTTTCCATACCAACTGATCGATCTTACCCACGCCCTATCTCCTGCCATTCCGACTTGGGATGGGTCTTGCGGATTCGATCACAAAGTGCATTTCGATTATACGCCAACCGACGAATACCAATTTCGCATTCATAAAATTGCGATGAACGAGGGTATCGGCACGCACATGGATTCGCCAGCGCACTGCATCCCTGGCGGTAAAACCGTCGATCAGTTACCCTTATCCGATCTAATCGCGCCATGCGTGGTGATCGATGTGTCCGCACGCGGCGATGAAAAATACAAAACTTCCGTTGACGATATTAAACAATTTGAAAAAGACCACGGCCCTATTCCAACCGGCAGCGTTGTAATGATCAAAACCGGCTGGGCGCGTTTTTGGAACAATCCAGACCAATATCACAATAGTTTCCGCTTTCCTTCGGTAGATGTGGAAACGGCAAAATTATTATTATCGCGCGGCATAAAAGGGCTTGGCATCGATACGTTGTCTTCCGACCGTGGCGATGAAGGTTTTCCGGTGCACAAAGCCGTGCTGGGCGCCGGAAAATATTTGATTGAAAATGCTGCGGGCCTAAACGATATGCCCCCAATCGGCGGTTATGTTTTAACCGCACCGCTTAAAATTCAAGGCGGCACCAGGCGCCAATACGGCTGATTGGGTTGACACAAAAAGGGCGTTAAAAAAACCCGCCATATTTCACCGAACATCCATAAGGTTTGGTGGACGATAACGCGACTGTGCGGTTGGCATTAATATCGGCAAAAGCCATATCGATATAATTTCTGGCCTTCTTTACGTCCGCTATATCGGTCGAATTAATATCATCAATTGCCCCGGCATAGGCCAGCTTGCCGGTTTTATCGACGATGAACATATGCGGCGTCGTTTTCGCGCCGTATAATTTCCCGATTTTACCCGATTCATCCAACAGCACCGCGGTCGGCGACGCGCCGCGGCTAACGGTCAATTTATTCGCGGTTGCGCCATCGACATGGCCCTGCTTACCAGGCGCCGATGAAACAATCGATAACCACACCACATCCTGCGCGGTATATTTTTTCTGCAAGGATTGCATATTGCCCGATTCGTAATGTTTTCTAACAAATGGGCATTCATTGTTGGTCCATTCCAAAACCACATTGCGGCCCTTGAAATCCGACAAATTGACGGTTTTGCCGTTGGAATCGGTCGCGGCGAAATCCGGCGCGGGATTGCCGATAATCGGCGCGGCAAACGCGATCGGGGCAAAAGCGGCAAAGGCCAAGAAAACCGCAATAGATAAAAATTTCTGGGTAATGGACATGGATTGGCTCCTTTCAAACGGATGAAAGCTAAGATATTCTTTTTAACGGGTTTTTCCAGCCATAAAGCCGGATTTAAGCCAGCTTTGCCCCCCATTTGGATTGAACACCCATAACCCCCTGAAAATCATTGGAAAAAATGACAAATTTTGTTGCGAAAGCGATTGACAGAAAGCGCAAAATCCTTATATTGACGGGTTCGCCAAAGCCGCTGAACGGCCTAAGCATATAGAATTATTATATAAATATAAGAGGCAAGGTATCATGTACGCAATCATCCAAACCGGTGGAAAACAATATCGCGTGAAAGAAGGCGATATTTTCTCGGTTGAAAAATTGACCAAAGAAGCCGGTCAAACCGTAACGTTCGATTCGGTATTGGCCATCGAAGACGGCGGCAAGGTGCAGCTGGGCAAACCAACCATCGGCGGCGCCAGCGTCAGCGTGCAGGTTTTGGATCAATATCAAGATGACAAAGTGATCATCTTTAAAAAGAAACGTCGTCACAATTACCGCCGTAAACGCGGCCATCGCCAAGAATTGACCATGGTAAAAGTGTTCGATATCAGCGCTTCTGGCGGCCCGAAAAAATCGGCTCCGGAATACAAAGCGCGCAACAAACGCCCAGCGGCAGCGGCAAAATCCGCCAAAGCAGCCAAACCGGCGGCAGCGAAAAAACCGGCGGCGAAGAAAACCGCGGCCAAAGGCAAAAAAGCCGAGTAATAGGATTAAAGGAGTTTAAGTTATGGCACAGAAGAAAGCAGGCGGTAGTACCGCCAACGGTCGCGACTCAGCCGGCAGAAGATTGGGCGTAAAAGTTAGCGGCGGACAAGACATCTTGGCCGGCGGCATTATCATCCGTCAACGCGGCACCAAATTCTATCCAGGCAAAAACGTGGATATGGGCCGCGATCACACCATTTTCGCGACCACGGATGGCAAAGTTCAATTCCAACGCAAAAGCGGTGGCAAAACCTTTGTTAACGTCGTAGGCAACGCCTAAGATATTTAAGCTTGAGAAGCTTAAAAGCGGCCCCTCACAGGGCCGTTTTTTATTGGCCAAATTTACCACGAACGGTTGAATCTAGTTTCTTAAAATATCCCCTTTGTAATATTGCTGCGCTAATTTCCCCTAGGCACTTTATTTATATTCGGTTATCATTAGAAAATTGAATAAATAATCCAGGGGGAACGTGATGAAATACTCGCGAATATGCGAAATGGTGCAAGCGCCAGGTACTGGCTGCACTGTTAGTTTTGAAAAACACGAGGCTACAATTAATGGACCCAAAGGATCAATTACTATTCCCAGCTTGGGTAAAGCTCCGCCTGACGCTGCGGAAAAAGTGCAAGCAGCCACGGGAGTTGAGAGGCGTTTTTTAGCGCTTAAAGCTGCCACACGCACATAGATATTATTCATTATTTTTGCTATTTTCCTGAATCGATTGGATTTGGGACATGAAATTTTTAGACGAAGCAAAAATCTTTATTAAAAGCGGCGATGGCGGCAATGGCTCGGCCTCGTTCCGGCGGGAGAAATTTATTCCCGAAGGAGGTCCCGACGGCGGCAATGGTGGCCGTGGCGGCAGCATTATTTTTGTCGCTGGCGAAAATTTGAACACGCTGATTGATTTCCGGTACCAACAACATTTCAAAGCCGAACAAGGCGAAAATGGCCGTGGCCGCGATCAATTCGGCAAATCCGGCGAGGATTTGATTATCAAAGTTCCGGTCGGCACCGAAATTCTGGATGAAGATAAAGAAACCCTGCTGGCCGACATGGACAAAGATGGCAAGAAAGTCGTTTTGTTAAAAGGCGGCGATGGCGGATTCGGCAATGTGCATTTCAAAACATCGACCAACCGCGCGCCGACCAAGGCATTACCGGGCTGGCCCGGCGAGGAACGCTGGGTCTGGCTTAGATTAAAACTGATCGCCGATGCCGGTATTATTGGCCAGCCCAACGCAGGCAAGTCCACATTTCTGGCGGCAACGTCTGCGGCAAAACCGAAAATCGCCGATTACCCATTCACCACTTTGAACCCGCAACTGGGCGTCGTCAAAGCGGATGAATATTCCTTTGTCCTCGCGGATATTCCTGGCCTGATCGAAGGCGCATCCGAAGGCCGCGGGCTTGGCACCAAATTTCTGGCGCATGTGGAGCGGTGCAACGTGTTGTTGCATTTGATCGATGGCACCGAAGAAGATCTGGCGCAATCTTACCGCACCATCCGCGCGGAATTGGACGAATACGGCCATGGGTTAAGCGAAAAACATGAAGTAATCGCTATTAATAAAATTGACGCGCTGAGCGACGAAGAACAAGCGGACAAGAAAAAACAGGTGGAAAAAGCATCGGGCAAAAAAGTGCATCTGATTTCCGCCGCCGCGCAGAAAAATATTCTGCCCGTATTGCGCGAATTGCGCGCCGAGATCGAAAAAGCGAGAGCCGAAAAAGCCGCCGCCGAGCAAGACCATCATGAAACGCCGGCCGCCGAATAAACCCCGTAAAATTGGACTTTTGGGAGGGTCATTTAACCCCGCGCATCTGGGACATAAAAAAATGTCCTTGTTCGCTTTACGCGCTCTTAAGCTCGATGAAATATGGTGGCTGGTCAGCCCACAAAATCCGTTGAAAAAATCGGATGATATGGCGCCCCTGTCCACGCGGTTGAAACAGGCGCGTAAAATCGGCGCTCACCCAAAAATAAAAATCAAAAATCTGGAATCGCAAATGGGCACGCGGTACAGCATCGATACCATAACCCAAATCCAGAAAAAATTCCCAAACCCCCAATTTATCTGGCTGATGGGCAGCGATAATTTGGCGGGCTTCGACCGCTGGCGGAAATGGCGGCAAATTGCGCGGCGTATACCGATCGCCATCATAAAACGGCAGCCGATTGGCAAGGCATCTTTAAAATCCGAGGCTGCCGTTGCATTAAAAAAATACCGCATTACATCTAAAACTGATTTTGCAGCGCAAAAACCGCCTGCTTGGACGTACCTGACCGGCTTTGCCGACAAACGCTCCGCCAGCCGCATAAGGGCAAAAAAACCACGCAAATGGTGGCTTTAAGCCCGGTTTTATTGGTTTTTGTTTTACATTTTTTTAACAATTTGATTTATAATAAGGGTATACGCTTGGAAAAGGAGATTTTTCCCATAGTGACCAAACAACAAAGTGCTTCAGCCGTTCTCGACCTGATCGAACGCTGCTTAGATGAAACTAAGGCCCAAGACGTCGTTGTTATCGATTTATCCGGAAAATCCAGTATTGCCGATTATATGATTGTTGCCTCTGGCGCCTCGCAACGCCAGCTGGGCGCGATTGCCGATCGGATCAGCCGCACCGTCGACCCCGTAAAGGTCGAAGGCATCCCCGGCTGCGACTGGGTTTGCGTGGATACCGGCGATGTCATCGTGCATCTTTTCAAACCCGAAGCGAGAGGGTTTTATAACGTTGAAAAGATGTGGGGCGCTAATATACCACAAGTCGATCAACCTACGCTTATGGCCTAAGGTTCGAGGTATCCGGTGCCAAGTTCCAGGTTGTTGACCTGAAACCCGTTACCTGATACCTGACACCTGTTATGAAAATCACCATCATTGCTATTGGCAAATCCAAACGCGACGCGGTTGCGGAACTTTGCGCCGAATATGAAAAACGCCTGTCCTGGCCGGTGAAAATCCTGGAATCGGACAGCAAAGGCGCAAATAAGCCCAATATCAAGGAAATCGAGGCCGAGCAAATCGCCGCGCAAATTCCCAAAGGCGCGATGATCGTGGCGCTCGATGAACGCGGCAAAAATCCGACCAGCAAAGAATTCGCGGAATCTATTAAATCCTGGCAGAATGCTGGGCAATCACATTTATGTTTTATTATTGGCGGCGCGGATGGATTGGATATAGGTATATTGAAACGCGCCGATTATAAATTGGCATTCGGCGCCATGACTTGGCCACATAGGTTGGTTAAGGTGATGTTATTGGAACAAATTTACCGCGCCAAAACGATTCTGGACGGACACCCGTATCACCGGGATTAGGCTAGGCGAATGCTACCTTGTCTTTGTTCTCGTATACGCCGCGCAACATAGGGGCAACCAAAGCCGCCTATCATCCCAATTACCAGACCAGAAATCATGCCTGTGGCAAAGATCCACTGATTACCCTGAGAAATAGTATTTAATCGGGTGTCAATTTGTTGATTATAACTGGCCGCCACTGCTTGGGCTGTTAAATTCTGTTGTACGTTAACAGTTGGAACCTCAATCGCAGTCGCTCCTGCTTCAGCAATTCTTCCTATAGAAGGCAAAACCGAATTGGATTGCAGCACGGAATAGTTATGGGTGATAGGATTAAAGTTTAAAGATACACCTTCATTATTCGGCATTCGAACGGTAAGAGGTGTTGGCACACTCGCCAAGTACTGCCCTTGTTCACGTGTGGTGCAAACCTCAGAAATCGTGGATCCTATCATTCCCCCAATTACTGTTGCTCCAACCAGTATGGCTACCTGTTTAGGAAGTTGATTTGCCATGATAATTTCCCTTTTTAAAAGTCGTTTCTTTGTAGGATCATGTTATTTATATGTCAATAAACTATTGGCTTTCAGGATTTATTATATGCTAATTCTAACTCTATGAAAACCCAACAAAAACCTGTAATTCTGTGCATCCTCGATGGCTGGGGATATAGCGAAACACGAACCGACAACGCCGTTGCCATGGCCAAAACCCCAAATTGGGACCGGTTGTTGAAATCATCGCCGCAGGCGTTACTAAAAACCTGCGGCCGCGATGTGGGATTACCCACCGGGCAAATGGGCAATTCCGAAGTAGGCCATATGAATTTGGGCGCCGGACGCGTCGTCATGCAGGATTTGCCGCGAATCGATTCCGCGATCGAAGATGGAAGTTTAAAAAATCATCCGATTCTAAAACAGATGATCGAAACCCTGAAATCCAAAGGAAGATCATGTCATTTGATGGGATTGTATTCGCCAGGCGGCGTGCATTCGCATCAAGATCATATAGTAGCGCTATGTAAAATTCTGAATGATGCTGGCATTCCAACATACTTGCATCTATGGACCGATGGCCGCGATACACCGCCGCAAAGCGCAATCGATTATGTATCGGCGCTGGAACAGGAATTAAAGAACCTGCCGCATATTAAGCCTGCCACCCTTTGTGGGCGATACTATGCCATGGACCGCGACAAGCGATGGGAACGGGTGGAATTGGCTTATAACGCTATCGTCGATGGCAAGGCGGATCACGCGCCGTCCCTTTCCGCTGCAATTAAATCCGCGCATGATGCTGGCGAGACGGATGAATTTATCAAGCCACGCATTTTGCCAGGCTTTCAAGCCATGCAAGACGGCGATGCGATTTTATGTGCCAATTTCCGGTCCGACCGGGTGCGGCAAATTATGACTGCGCTTTTGGATCCCGATTTTCATGACTTTGCCCGCCGCCCTGTTCATGCATCTGTCGCGGTGGCAATGACCGAATATTCGGCTGATTTGGCCAACCGGATGCAAATATTATTCACGCCGCAACCTTTGCATGACTTGCTGGGCGAAGTGGTCGCCAAGGCCGGCAAGCGCCAATTGCGCATGGCGGAGACGGAAAAATATCCGCATGTCACTTTCTTTTTCAATGGCGGCGAGGAAAAACAATATACCGGCGAAGACCGGATTCTGGTTCCCTCGCCGAAAGTCGCTACCTATGATTTGCAACCGGAAATGTCGGCGATTCCATTGACCGATAAATTGGTCGAAGCGATTGAATCCGCCCAATATGATTTTATTTTAATCAATTACGCCAACCCCGATATGGTCGGCCATAGCGGCATTTTAGAAGCGGCCATCAAGGCCTGTGAAACGGTTGATATATGTCTTGGGCGTGTTATGGATGCGGTTGAGAAAATGGGTGGGGTAATGCTCGTAACCGCCGATCACGGCAACGCCGAAATGATGCGCGATCCGGAAACTGGCGAGCCGCACACCGCCCACACATTGAACCCGGTAAAACTGGTACTTTTTAACGATAAAACTGGCGTCAAAACGCTGAAGAATGGTAGACTGGCGGATGTGGCGCCAAGCGTTTTGCGCTTGTTGAACTTGCCACAACCAGCATCGATGACCGGAACCGTAATTTTATAACAATGAGCCTTTTCAAAAATAAATCGCCGATTTTATTGGCCGTAATTCTGTCCGGCCTGATCGTTATGCATACTCCGGCATTTGCCAAGCCGGAACAGACTGCGGTCAAATCCACGCCAGCCAAAAAATCCGCCAATCGTATCGACCAAATCAATAATCAAGCGCAGCAATTAGAAAAAAATATCGAGGCGGAGCGCGCCAAGCAGGAAAAGCTAAAACTTCAGCAAGAAGAACTGGCCGAGGAAATAGAAAAGTTACAAGGCGATATGGTCGAGGCTGCCGAACGCGCCCAGGATCAGGAAGAAGCGTTGAGCAAACTGGAAGCCAGCCTTAAGGATTTAGGCGCGCAACGCGATAAGGCCGAAAAAGATTTGCTGAAAAGCCATGACTCATTATCGCATGTACTTGCTGCGATCTTGCGGTTGAAACGCCAGCCGCCACAGGCATTGCTGGCCATTCCGCAAACCCCTGCCGAAACCGCGCACACCATCGTTCTTTTAAAACAAATGACGCCGGAGTTGGATAAGCAGGTGGCAGTGTTAAAGGCACAATTGGACGCTATTTCCTTGGTTGAAAAAACCATCGAAGAAAAACATTCCGAAGTTATCGACCGCAGCAAGCAGCTGTTGGCGGAAAAAGAAAAATTGGAAAGTCTGGTTAAAAAGCGCAAAGCAGCTCATGCAGCCAACCAAAAAGCGCAAGAGAAACAAGAACAAAAGATTCAACAATTAGCCGGCCAGGCCGCCGATTTACGCGATTTAATCGCGAAATTGGAAGAAGAACGCAAACAGCGCGTTACCCAAACCCTGCCTAAGCCAAAAATTAAACCCAAATCAGGCAAGGAAGTTGCCACCATCGGCGGTATTCCTTTGCCGGCCAAGGGTAAAATCGTCACCGAATATGGCGAAACCAACACAATGGGCGGACTTAGCAAGGGTTTGGTCATAGAAACCCGCCCACAAGCCCAGGTAGTTAGCCCCTATGCTGGCGAAGTAGTCTACGCCGGACAATTTCGGTCGTACGGATTGATCTTAATTATTGAAGTTGGGGACGGGTACCATATAATGTTATCCAATCTTGGACGCATCGATAGCGCGCTGGGGCAAAATCTGGTTGCCGGTGAACCCGTCGGGGTCATGGGCACAGGTCCCGCCTCGCCCCGGCTCTATGTCGAATTCCGTAAAAACGGGCAACCAGTTCCTCCACAGAATTGGACCAGCCCTAACTCTTAAACCAAAAGGTTCCTTATGTTGCGTTATGTAAAATTTCTAGCCGCGGTTGCCCTGATCGCCGGTTTACTCTCTATCCCGTCTTTTGCCGCTAATGACGATAAAAAAGCCAGCAAAAGCGCTTCTGAAACATATCAATTGCTGAATTTGTTCGGCGATGTATTTGAACGCACTCGCCAGGAATATGTGGAACCGGTCGAAGAGGAAAAATTGATGGAAGACGCCATCAACGGCATGCTATCCGCCCTGGACCCGCATTCCAGCTATTTAAACGCCAAGAATTTCCAAGATATGCAGGTTCAAACCAAAGGCGAATTTGGCGGACTTGGTATCGAAGTTACAATGGAAGCCGGATTGATAAAAGTTGTATCGCCGATCGATGACACCCCGGCGGCAAAGGCCGGATTGAAACCAGGCGATTTCGTTACCCATATTGACGGCGAACAAGTCATGGGCCTGACTTTAAGCGAAGCGGTAGAAAAACTGCGCGGCCCCGTAAACACCAAAGTCAAATTATCGGTACGCCGGGAAAATGCGGAACCGTTCGATGTAACATTGACACGCGATATCATCAAAATCCAATCGGTCAAAAGCAAAGTTCTGGACGATGTCGGCTATGTGCGGATTACCACATTCAACGAATTGACCTATCCGGGATTAAGCAAAGGAATCGAAGAAATTAAATCCAAGTTGGGCGACAATTTAAAAGGTATCGTGCTGGATCTGCGTAACAACCCAGGCGGATTGTTGGATCAGGCAATCGCGGTATCGGACGCATTTTTAGAAAGCGGCGAAATCGTATCAACCCGTTCGCGCAAAGTGGAAGACACGCAACGTGTTAACGCCAAACCTGGCGATTTGATCAAAGGACTGCCAATTGTAATATTAATCAATGGCGGTTCGGCATCGGCATCGGAAATTGTTTCCGGCGCCTTGCAAGACAATCACCGCGCAATCGTGCTGGGTACGCAATCGTTCGGCAAGGGATCGGTGCAAACCATTATTCCATTGCCAGGCCATGGCGCGATGCGCCTGACCACCGCCCGGTATTACACCCCGTCCGGCAAATCGATCCAAGGCAAAGGCATAACGCCAGATATCGAAGTTCCAGTGGCTAAAATTGAAATCTTGGAAAAAGATTCCAAAGGCCGCCGGGAAGCAGACTTGCGCGGCGCGTTGAAAAACGATCAGGATAAAGACGCTGTAAAATCCGACGATAAGAACGGCAAAAAATCCGACGATAAATCGGCCAATAAAGATAAGGAAGACGCGGATAAATATGCCGCGGCTGAATCCGGAAAACCGGATGAAGATTATCAATTGGCTCGTGGCGTCGATTTGCTGCGTGGAATTTATATGTACAACCATCCCGGCGCCGTTAAAAAAGCGGCAAAAGAAACCCCCACCCCGGCCAAAGCAAAGTAAGACCCATGACCGTCCTTACCGCCGATAAAGCCCATACCAAATTATCCTGGTGGGGCTTATTGGTTGTAGTGTTTTTATTTATCGCGGGTGTATCGGCCCTCATTGCCTGGGCCATGGTTCAGGCAGAAGACACCGCTTCGCGCCGCACATTGGCCATTCCCAGCGCCAGTTCTGATATCGCAGGGTCGGCAATAACTGCAGGCATTCAATCCATATTGGGTGCGATGGAAACGCCGCCGCTGCCGGATGTTGGTGAACAGGCTTCTCCTGTTTCCACCACCCCCGATTCCAGCCCCGATATTGCAGCACCCGCGCCTTTGCCGCCAGCCATTGTTTCCGGCATTCCATGGAAAGCCAATGCGGCACGATATGACCGGTCCGACAGCAGGCCTAAAATCGCGATTATTGTTACGGGCCTAGGCCTTAAAAAAGAAGAAACGGAATTGGCATTAAATGAATTGCCGCCACTGACCACTATCGGATTTTCGGTTTATGGCGAAAATCTTTTCTCGCTGATACAGCGCGTGCGTGCCAGAAACCAGGAAGCCTTGGTCGAATTGCCATTGGAGCCGGTTTATTATCCTGGCAGCGATCCGGGACCGCGCGCATTGTTTACCGATAAATCCTGGGACGAAAATGCAAAAAATTTAGATTGGGTTTTAACCCAAGCCAAGGGCAGCGTGGGTCTACTGGCTTTTATGGGCGGGAAATATCTATCAAAAACCGGACCAATGAAGGCGGCTTTGTCCGAAATAAAACAGCAAGGTTATATTTTCGTCGATAACATGGCTTCGGTAAATTCCGTTACCGATCAAGTATCGGCCGATATCAAGTCGCAAATCGCCAGCGTCACATTACTGATAGACAGCGAGCCATCCCGGAGCGCGATCGACGCGCGATTGAAGGATCTGGAACAGCAAGCCAGAACCAGCGGATACGCGGTCGGCTTGGCACAGGCTTATCCTATCAGCGTGCGTAAAATCAAAGAATGGTCCCAAACGCTGGAGGCCAAAGGCCTTGTATTAATGCCAATCACCGCAATGGTTGACATTGGGAAATAGGTTTCAGGTATCAGGTACCCGGTGTCAGGTAGGTTATGGATTTATACGAGCAATTATTCTAAAATTCGATACCTATTCCCAAAACCTGACTTTTTAATAATGATCCTGAAATCCGACACCCGACACCTGACACCTTCCCGTTACCGGCCCGGCGTCGGCATTATGTTATTGAACAAAAACCGCGAGGTTTTTGTCGGCCAGCGCGCCGATAAAATTGCCGATGCCTGGCAAATGCCGCAAGGCGGCATCGATGATGGCGAAAATCCAAGCGATGCGGTCTGGCGCGAATTGCGGGAAGAAGTTGGCACAGGCAAAGCGGATATTATCGCCGAAAGCAAAGATTGGCTGTATTACGATTTGCCATCCGATTTGCAGAAAAAATTATGGGGCGGAAAATATATTGGCCAACGGCAAAAATGGTTTGCCATGCGATTTACCGGGGTCGATGCCGATATTAAAATCGACGCGGACGCCAAGCCGGAATTTATAACTTGGCAATGGGCGCAACCCAATCAATTGCTGGATTTAATCGTGCCGTTCAAACGCGATGTTTACGCGCGGGTTTTGCAGGAATTTAAAAATTTACTATCCTAGGCAACTTTAATCATATCGATATGCATAATGCCAAGATCGTCATAAGGTTTGCCGCACGGCATAAAACCAAGATTGGAATAAAATTTCTCTAGCCGTTCTTGCGCACCGATTTTTATTGGAATGCCGGGAAATAATTCTGTCGATTTTTCCAGCGCCGCGGTCATTAATTGTTGCCCCAATCCTTGGCCGCGGAATTTTTGATCGGTGATAACGCGCTGAATTTTCACTTCGCTGCCCATATGATGTGGCGGCAGCAACCGCGCATAAGCGGCCAATTCCGGACCCTGCCATAAACATAAATGCCAGGAAACTTGATCCAAATTATCCAGATCTGCCCAAGGACAATTTTGTTCAACCACAAATACATCGATACGCAGTTTTAAAATGGCATAAAGTTCATTCAAACTAAGCTGATCGAATTTCTTCCAGACCGGCTGCTGCATTACGCTGCCTGTTTCAAATCATTCGCCAGTTTGTGCAGATTTTTTTGCATTTTTTTGTACGCCAGCGTTGTCAGCCAGGAATTCAATTTCCCGCCCGCTTTGAGGCCAGTTGCTTTCAATACCATACCAACCGCGCGCTCGATATGGTGGCGGCGGTAATAGGAATAAGCGCCGAACATATAGCGTTTATTGAATAATTCCCGGTCATAAGCTGTATTGTCGTTGGCCGCAAGATTGCCGGAATAATAGGCATAGGATAATTCATCATCCTCGGTTTCACTGATCCTGCCGATGGCGATCATCAATCGGCGCGGGAAAGAAATTTTTTCAATCGCCACATATTTTTTAAAATATTGGTAAAATAATTTGTAATGCCGGAATTCATCCGCGGCGATATGGCGGCAAATATCTTTTAATACCGGCTCGTCGGTCGATTCCATCAGCGCCGTGTAATAGGAACTGGTTCCGGTTTCGACAATACAACGCGCAATCATCTCGCCAGCGCGCGATCCGCGCGCGGAAACGCCAGCCTGCACTGGAATTTGATAACCGGAGGTAAATTTTTGGAACGCATCTTCTAAATTGAATGTTGGATCGTATAATGACGCCCACTTACCAAGGCTTTGCCCGTGTTGAATTTCTTCAATCCCCCAATCGCGCGCGGACGCGCAAAAATCGGGGTCATCCGCGAATACGGGTACCAAATGATCGGCATATTGTCCGCCATTATATTCCACCAACGCGGCGGCCTTGATCAATGGCACAATAGCAGGATCAACTTTGGACCTGTCGAATTTTTCCCAATCAATATCGGTTTGATAATCCCAATGTTTCATTTTATCTTCCGTGTGTTGCTGGCTGTTTTGTTATAATCGGCCGAGATGTTGTTTCTGGCTTATCTTTCATCGCCAATACCCCCGATACCAATACAACAGCTGTCACAATCATATAATAACCCCACCCAGCCCTAGTCAAAGGCGCGTTGCGTGCGTTGCGATCCCCCAAGACCATTGCCCAACCATATGTTATTTGATCCATAACTCTCATCCTTACTTATATTTTAATTGCTTGGACCATTACTTTTGAATAAAAAGGGGGCAAAAATGCCCCCTGATTCCAGCCAAATGCTTGTAAGTTAAGCGGCACCGGCACGACGGCGGCGAGCATCCAAGAATTTCGCGGCGCCTTGATCGATGCTGTGGATTGGACGATTTTTCTCGTCCGTTGGAACTTCTTGCGGGATCCAGTTGCCGGCTGCGGCCGCTGGAACGCTGGCATAGGTCAAAATTTGAATAACATCGCCGGATTTCGCCAATTGGCTGCATCCGCCGTTAGTTTGAATAACGCCAGAGGCTTTTTTGCCTGGCAAAGCGTATGTGGTGAAATGAGCGCCAGTGGTGATATTGATGACTTGAACTTCCTGAAACTTGCCAATGCCAGCCATTTCCATCAATTTTTCATCGATGGTGATACCACCGTCGATATCGGAATCCGTGTCGGTAACTTTCACGCGCTGAATTTTACCGGAAAGCATTGTAATCATCATGTGCTCAATCTCCCTATTTTGTTTAGGCCGCGACGGCCAACATGGCTTCGCAAACTTTTAACTCGGTGATCAAGGTATCTTGGGTCGGATCTTCTTGCAATTTTTTTGTAATATTTTCGATACGGGATACAACTTGTTCACGTTTTATCTCTTTGGCAGGTATAGCATAGTCAGCCAAAATGGTGCAATGGTTATTTTCTACCGCTGCAAAGCCCCCGGAGATAAATAAAGTTTCGCTATCGTTATTGTTAACCGGTTGAATTTTAATAATTCCCGGCCGAAGCGTGCTAAGAAACGGCGCATGCTTTGCCAGCACGCCAAAGTCGCCCTCCGTCCCCGGAATGACAACCATTTGCACTGGCTCCGACAGCAAGGTTTTGTCGGGCGCGATGATATCGAGTTGAAAAGATTCGGCCATGCGATTTCCTATTTCGATTCTGTCGCCATTTTCTTCGCTTTGGCAATAGCTTCGTCGATTGTGCCCACCATGTAGAAGGCTTGTTCTGGAAGATCGTCATAAGCGCCATCCACGATGCCGCGGAAGCCCTTGATGGTCTCTTCCAAACTGACGAGAACGCCGGGCGATCCGGTGAATACTTCGGCCACATGGAACGGTTGCGACAAGAAACGTTGAATTTTGCGCGCGCGCATAACGGTCAATTTGTCTTCTTCGGACAATTCGTCCATGCCCAAGATCGCGATAATGTCTTGCAACGATTTGTACGATTGCAATACACGCTGAACGTCACGGGCAACTTGGTAATGCGTTTCGCCCAGAACGATCGGATCCAAAATACGCGAGGTGGAATCAAGCGGATCCACCGCCGGATAAATGCCCAATTCCGCGATTTGGCGCGACAACACGGTGGTTGCGTCCAAGTGAGAGAACGAGGTTGCCGGTGCAGGATCGGTCAAATCGTCGGCCGGAACGTAAATCGCCTGAACCGATGTAATCGAACCCTTCTTCGTCGAGGTAATGCGTTCTTGCAAAGCGCCCATGTCGGTCGCCAAGGTTGGCTGATAGCCCACCGCCGATGGAATACGGCCAAGCAACGCCGACACTTCGGAACCGGCTTGGGTAAAACGGAAGATGTTGTCGATGAAGAACAACACGTCTTGGTTTTCTTCGTCGCGGAAATATTCGGCTTGGGTCAAACCGGTCAAAGCAACACGGGCACGCGCGCCTGGCGGCTCGTTCATTTGACCGTAAACCAGCGCGGCTTTGGAGCCTGGGCCGTCTTTTTTGATAACGCCCGATTCGATCATTTCATGATACAAATCGTTGCCTTCGCGCGACCGTTCGCCCACGCCAGCGAATACCGAATAACCGCCGTGCGCCTTTGCGACGTTGTTGATCAATTCCATAATCAGAACGGTTTTGCCGACACCGGCGCCGCCGAACAAACCGATTTTTCCACCTTTCAAATAAGGGCAGAGCAAATCGATAACTTTAATACCCGTCACCAAAACTTCTTTTTTGGTCGACTGTTCCGCAAATTCCGGGGCCGAACGGTGAATCGGATAGGTTTTTTCGGTAACAACCGGGCCGCGATCGTCAATCGGATTGCCAACCACATCCATAATACGGCCCAGCGTGCCGGGACCCACGGGGACCGAAATTGGCGAGCCAGTGTCATTAACCGGCGATCCGCGGGTCAAACCATCGGTCGAATCCATAGCAATACAACGAACGGTGTTCTCGCCCAAATGTTGCGCGACTTCAAGCACCAAGGTTTGGTCTTCGTTTTTGGTGTGCAAAGCGTTCAAAATCGGCGGCAAGGACGATTCGAATTGCACGTCCACGACCGGCCCGATAACCTGAAGAATCTTACCCTGATTGTCTTTTTTCACTGCTGCTAATGCCATTTTACTTTCTCCTTAATTCCTTTATTCGTTTAGACCGCTTCGGCGCCAGAGACGATTTCGATCATCTCTTTGGTGATGTACGCTTGGCGCGCGCGGTTATAATTCAAATTCAATCTGTCGATTGCCTTGCCGGCGTTACGGGTGGCATTATCCATCGCCACCATCCGCGCGCCTTGTTCGGACGCGTTATTTTCCAGCAAAGCGCGGTAGATTTGCACGCGAATATTGCGCGGCAAAAATTCAGCCAAAATTTCTTCCGGGCTTGGCTCGAACTCGTAAATCGCTTTTGGTTCCGATTTTTCTTCGTTTTGATTGGCGATCTTCGGCGCCATTGGAACCGGAATCAATTGCTGCGCGGTGACCACTTGGGTCATCGCGGATTTGAAATGGTTGTAAAATAACGTCGCAACATCAAATTTACCTTCGTTGAACAATTCCATCACTTTGCTGGCCACGCGTTCGGCATCGGCAAACGACAATTGTGGTTTGCCGATATCTTCCATCGTGCCAACGATGGAGTCGGCAAATTCGCGGCGCAAGAAATCACGGCCCTTGCGGCCAACGCATAATACCAAAACTTTTTTGCCCAATTGGCGCAAACGCACGATTTCGGCGCGCGCACGGCGGGAAATCGATCCGTTGAACGCGCCGCAGAGGCCGCGATCAGACGTCATAACCACTAGTAAATGCACATCGTCCTTGCCAGTGCCGCGCATTAATACCGGCGCTTCGGACGCGCTGATATTTTGCGTTAAATTGGCCAGCATTTTTTCCATGGCTTGCGCGTATGGGCGGCCAGCGGCGGCGCGATCGGTGGCGCGTTTTAATTTCGCGCCAGCGACCATTTTCATGGCTGACGTAATCTTACGCGTGGATTTCACGCTTTTGATTCGGTTTCTAAACTCTTTTAAACTCGGCATGGATTATCCCGTTTTCAGCCCGTGAATCTTACGCAAAACTCTTCATGAAGTTTTCCAAGAACGATTTCAATTTGTTCTCAGTCGCTTCGCTTAATGCTTGCTCGGTGCGGATGGTGGACAAAATGTCTGCGCCACTGCCGCGCAAAGCGCGCAAGAATTCAGCTTCGAATTTGGTGATGTTGTTGGTTGGAACGTTATCCAGATATCCGCGAACACCTGCGAAAATGACGCAAACTTGTTCTTCGACCGACAGCGGCGAATATTGCGGCTGTTTCAACAATTCGGTCAAACGCGCGCCACGTGCCAGCAATTTTTGGGTTGCGGCATCAAGATCCGATGCAAACTGCGCGAATGCCGCCATTTCACGGTACTGCGCCAATTCCAATTTGATACGGCCAGCAACTTGTTTCATGGCTTTGATTTGCGCGGCGGAACCGACGCGCGATACCGACAAACCGACGTTAATCGCCGGGCGAATACCGCGATAGAATAATTCGGTTTCCAAGAAAATCTGGCCGTCGGTGATCGAAATCACATTGGTTGGAATGTACGCCGAAACGTCGCCAGCCTGGGTTTCGATGATCGGCAACGCGGTAAGCGAACCTGAACCATTCGCTTTGTTCAGTTTCGCGGCGCGTTCGAGCAAACGGCTGTGCAGATAAAATACGTCGCCTGGATACGCTTCGCGGCCTGGCGGACGGCGCAACAACAACGACATCTGACGATAAGCCACCGCTTGTTTCGACAAATCATCATAAATAATAACGGCATGCATGCCGTTGTCGCGGAAATATTCGCCCATCGAGCAGCCGGTGTACGGCGCCAAGAATTGCATTGGCGCAGGATCGGATGCGGTTGCCGCAACCACGATCGAATATTGCAATGCGCCTTGTTCTTCCAAAGTTTTGACGATCTGTGCAACGGTCGAACGCTTTTGTCCGATCGCCACATAAATACAGTATAATTTTTTCGATTCATCCGAACCGGCGTTAACCGCCTTTTGGTTCAAAATAGCGTCGATCGCAACTGCCGTTTTGCCCGTTTGACGGTCGCCGATGATCAATTCGCGCTGACCGCGGCCGATTGGAACCAGCGAGTCAATCGCTTTCAATCCGGTTTGCACGGGCTCGTTAACCGATTGGCGTGGAATAATGCCAGGGGCCTTAACCTCAACACGGCGGCGGGTAACGTTGGTCAATGGGCCTTTGCCGTCAATTGGATTGCCCAAACCGTCTACAACACGGCCGAGCAAACCCTTGCCGACCGGAACGTCGACGATGGCGCCGGTACGTTTTACGGTATCGCCTTCTTTAATGCCGCGATCGTCGCCGAAAATAACCACGCCGACGTTATCGGTTTCCAAATTCAGCGCCATGCCCTTGATGCCGCCTGGAAATTCCACAAGCTCCCCGGCTTGCACTTTGTCCAAGCCGTAAATACGCGCGATACCGTCGCCCACCGAAATAACCTGGCCGACTTCGGCGACTTGGGCTTCGGTTGAAAAATTGCTGATTTGCTGTTTTAAAATCGCGGATATTTCTGCTGCACGAATTTCCATTGATGTTCTCCTAAATAAACTTTCCTTTTAATTCCGTATTAAAACCTAAGCGGCGCCTTTTAACGCCAGACTTAATCCTTCGAATTTGGTGCGCAAGGAACCGTCGATCATTGTCGATCCAACACGCACCGCAACGCCGCCAAGTAAATTTGGATCTACCTTCGACGTTACGACAATTTTCTTGCCGGCAAACATTTTGCTGATTTCTGTTTGCAATTGCTGCATTTGCGCGGCTTCCAGTGGGCGCGCCGAGATTGCTTCGGCGGCGATTTCCCCGCGCATTTCCGCCAATTTTTCGGCAAACGATCCGACAATTTCAGGCAGTAAATTCAAACGATTATTATTCGCCAGCATTCCGGCGAAATTGACCAGCAATCCGCTGGCGCCCGATTTTTTCAAAATTTCCACGATGGCGTTTAATTTTTGTTCGCGGCGTAAAATCGGCGTTTCGATCAATGTTCTCAATTCCGGGCTTTGTTCAATCGCCGCGCCCAATTTCTGCAATTCTTGTTGAATAGTGTCGACGGCATTATTCTGAATCGCCAAATCCAGCAAAGCCTTGCAAAAGCGATTGACCAATTGCGCGTTAACCGAATAAATTCCTGCCACGTTTTTTCCTTTTTTAAATTCGCGCGCTTTATAGCATCCGAAACCCGGTAGTGCAAGCTTTCTCTTTGAAATATCTGGAAAATTCTGGATTGGTCAGACCGTGGAAAAACCGGTCATACTTAGCGAGATCTGGCGAAACTTTATTACAAAATATAAATTTTTGACGCAAAGTTAGACAAAACTATACGGATCTACATCCACTTGAATTTTAATGGCGCGGGAATGGGGCTGTGATCCCACCCAGGCACGTAAATGGTCCTGGATTGCGAGATTCTTGGCCGCCTTGACCAGAAAACGCATCCGGTATTTACCGCGCAGGCGCGATAAGGGCGCTGGCGCAGGGCCCAATATTTGCAAGCCCGTAATATTATGCGGGATAGCGCGCGCCAATTTCCCCGCATGTTCTTCGACCATGGATTGGTTTGCCCCCGAAATTACCACCGATGCCAAACGCGAGAATGGCGGCATGGACAGCAATTTGCGTTCTTCCATTTGCAAGGCATAAAATGCCTCGTCATCGCCGCGCGCGATGGCCTGTAATACCGGGTGATCCGGCAAATGGGTCTGCAAGTAAACCTTGCCATGCAAATCCTCGCGGCCCGAACGGCCAGCAACTTGCAATAATAATTGATGTGTGCGTTCGGCGGCGCGCAAATCCCCGCCAGCAAGACCGAGATCCGCATCCACAACACCAACCAATGTTAGACGAGGGAAATGATAACCCTTGGCGATCATTTGCGTTCCGATCACGATATCTATTTCGCCAAGTTCCAACGCCTGCACCAACTCCGCCACTTTTTGCGCGCTTTCGGTCAGATCGCTGGACATCACCGCCACGTGCGCGGATGGAAATAATTGTTTTACTTCTTCTTCTATCCTCTCCACCCCCGGTCCGATCGGATGCAAATCATTTTCTTTTTTGCATGATGGGCAGTTTTGCGGTTTGCGCATGGTAAACCCGCAATGATGGCAACATAGCTCGCCGGTTTTTTGATGTTCCACCAGCCAGGCGCTGCACCGTTTGCATTGCATGCGGTGACCGCATGTGCGGCACAAGGTTAATGGCGCATAGCCGCGCCGGTTTAAAAACAACAGGCTTTGTTGCCGCGATTGCAAATTATCCGCGAGCGCTTTTTGTAAAACATCGGAAATCCACCGTCCGCGCGGCAATTTGTGGGTGCGCAGATCGATTATCTGAATATCCGGCAATTTCGCGCCGCTGTACCGTTTGGATAAATGCAAATGATGATATTTGCCCGATTGCACATTGGCGGCCGTTTCCAAACTTGGGGTCGCGGAGACCAATATAATAGGTATTTTTTCCAAATGTGCGCGCACCACCGCCATATCGCGGCCGTGATATAACACGCCTTCTTCTTGCTTGAATGCGCCTTCATGTTCTTCGTCGACCACAATCAGGCCTAAATCTTTGTACGGCAAAAACAACGCCGAACGCGCACCGATAATCACTCGCGCGCGACCCGTGACAATATCCAGCCAGTTTTGCCGCCGCTCGGTGGATTTCAAATCCGAATGCCATAACGTAGCAGCCGCGCCGAATTCATCTTGAAACCGCCGCAATAATTGCGCCGACAGCGCAATTTCCGGCAACAGCAACAATACTTGTTTTTTTTCCTGCAACGCCTTGGCAATCGCCTGAAAATAGACTTCGGTTTTTCCCGATCCCGTAACGCCTTCCAATAAAGTCGCTGAATATCCGCGGCCTAATTTACCAACCAAATCATCGGCGGCGCGTTGTTGTTCGGGTTCCAACGATATATTAGGCGGACGATAATCGTAACTTTTTGCGGTCACCGGTTTGCGAGCACGTTTTGGCACGGCAAACACCGATTTTTCCGCCATCACCATTTTTAAAATAGCACCACGCGGATTCATGGTGTATGTCGCCACCCAATCCACGAATTGCCGCATCGCATCGGTCAATGGCGGCAGATCCAGGCTGTCGTTGGCAGCTTTTAATTTATGATCCGGCACATTGCCGGCGCCTTTACCCCAAACGATGCCGACCATTTCCTTTGGCCCGAATGGCAGGCGCAAGTAACTGCCCGTCGCGGTGGCAATATTGGCTGGGATCTTATAGTCAAAGCAATCCTTTAAGGGTAAAGGCAGCAAGACTTGAAAGACATCCTGGTTTGTGGTTAATGTCATAGCATTAGGGTATAGGGTTTAGGGTTTTGGGTATAGGGAAAATTATTCTCTACCACCCCTTCTAAACCGTAAACCCTAACCCGCAAACCCTTTGAGGAAAAAAATGAAATTCTTCGTCGATACCGCCGATGTGCAGGAAATTAAGGAATTGGCCGCAACCGGGCTTTTGGATGGGGTAACCACCAACCCGTCGTTAGTAGCCAAATCGGGGCGCAATTTCCTCGAAGTCATTGCCGAAATTTGCAAAATCGTCGATGGGCCGGTTTCGGCCGAGGTTGCCGCAACCGATTATGACGCCATGATCAAAGAAGGGTTGAAATTATCCAAGATCGCCAAAAACGTTGCGGTCAAAGTGCCTTTGACACCGGATGGGCTGAAAGCCTGTAAAACTTTCCGCGCCAAAAATATTATGGTCAATGTGACGCTGTGTTTCTCGCCGGCGCAGGCAATTCTGGCGGCCAAGGCCGGCGCGACTTTTGTATCGCCATTTGTTGGACGCCTGGATGATATTGGCGTCGACGGCATGCAATTGATTGCCGATATCGCGCAAATATATAAGCAATATTCGGATTTCGACACGCAGATCCTGGTGGCATCGGTGCGAAAACCGGAACATGTGGTCGAAGCGGCCAAAGTCGGCGCGCATGTAGCCACCATTCCAGCCGCAATCATCAAGCAATTATTCCATCACCAGTTGACGGACAAAGGTCTTGCCCAGTTTGTTGCCGATTGGCAAAAAACCGGACAAAGCATTCTTTAATCAGGTACGAGCTAATTCGCGCCTAGGCATCACCGCAGTGTTCAAATCATAACGCATGATTTTACCGTGCGGTCCGTCGCGGTCGCGTTCTAATCCATATACCGGTCCATTCGGCCCCTTGGCTTTGGATCGTACCGTTTGAATTTTTCCAACATCGTCCGGGCTAAGGCTGCATCGTTGGATTAGTATCGTTTCCGTCAAATGCGCCTGGTTTCGCGCGCCGACAATAACCCCTGCTACATTTGTACAACGCAGAACATAGGCGCTTGCTACCGCACTTGGACTAACATCATATTTCTTTCCAATATTTGTCAAAGTTCGCAATAATTCCTGGAACAATTCCCATCCGCCGAATTCTTCGATCATCAGATGGTATTTGGTTTGCGAACGATTTTGAAACGGAGGCTCCGGCGGCGCGGCGCCTAAATTCGATTCTTGCAAAAAGCCGCCAGCCATAGTTCCATACGCTAGCAAACGCACGCCATGATTGCGGCAAACATCACGTAATATTTTATCCTGACCCGGACGATCATCCAGCACCGAATATTGCACCTGATTGCTGACAACCGGCACGCCAGCGCGTAACAATTCCTGCAATCTCGCGCCATCGAAATTGGTTACGCCAATATGGCGGATCTTTCCTTGCTTTTGCAATGCTGCCAGATGCTGCGCGACTTCAACATACCGATGCACGGCAAAATCCCACCAGTGAAATTGCACCAGATCCAAACTCTCTACTCCTAAACGCAGCAGAGAACGGTCGATCACGGCTTGCGTGCCGGCAAAATCAACCTTATCCAAACAATCAAGATCCGGCACGTATTTGGTGTGAATTTGCACCTTTTTACCGCGGTTGCCGCGAATATAATCGCCGATCAATTCTTCAACACCTGTATAAATATCGCCGCAATCAAGCGCGGTAAAACCCGCGTCGATATAGGCCCCCAGATCGCTTAGAGCCTGGCTTCGGTCCACATCGCTGTGGCCGGACGATAACTGCCAGCAACCTTTGATAATGCGCGGAATTTCATACCCTGCGGTTAATTTATATTGTGTTATAGGACTAAACATTAGTTTTTATTTTCTCCTTTTGGTTAAAGTTGTTTTGGAATATTGAAATTTGCGCTTGCCGATGCGGGTGATTTGAAACCGTCCGCCGCAATTCGGATCTGGACAAGCGATGATATGATCCGTGCTCATCCAATCATTATCCTGCACCTGGCGTTGCATCGCCGGCAGTAACGGCAGAATCGCTGCCAGTGAATAGATCGGAAATGTTTTCTGGCCCAGCTTTAGATTCTCGCCACTGAGCTCGAAATAGGATCCAACCGGATGATTGCATCCCATTTTTTTGCCGCGCGCGAGCGGCATGGTCGTCACCCGCAAATCGTATAATTCGAAATCATCGTTTGGTTTTTTGGCCGATTTTTTCTTAAGCACGGGGACACCTTCCTCTGAATTTGGAGATCAATTCGGTTAAACCATGAAACGGACAACGTTTTTGCGCATCGCCATGCATGGAATTGCGCGCACGCAACAAATCGACGCTTTCGCCGCCGGTGCCCAGTTTGTGCCCTTCAATCAGGCCTGGGATAAATTTCACCACCGCTTGCATATGCGTGCTGCGAAATTTCGATAAAGCCGCTTGCAAATCGGCATAATCCGCCGCCAAGGATTCCGGATCGCCCAAATCATGAATGACATCCAGCACACAACGGCCGTTCGCGGCATCTTGCTTTACAGCAGTGCGCGTTGGTTGTTCACGCTTGGGATAAGAAATATCATGCGCCGCCAGAAATTCATTCATATGCGGCGGCAAATGCCGGCCACTAAGTAAAATATCCAAGGTTGGAATTTTGCTGGAATAAAGTCCGCTCGGCCCCGCCATTTTCACCGGGCATTCCTTGCTGGCGAAAAATACTCGGAATTGGTCGAATGCTTTTGCATCAAGATCATGAAAACGCTGCATGATCTGAACGACTTGCTGCAAATGCGGCAAGGCGGCTTTTAACGCGGTGTTGGCGGCGGCTGGCTGATCAATGAATTGTTGCAGAGAAGCGATGGCCGAGCCAAAGACAGCTTTCGATCATTTGGTGGCCGCGATAAAAATCGGCTTCCTGCTTGCCGATAACGCCTGTGGTAAAAGTGCGCAAATCGCCGGGCGGATTATCGATAATAATGTCCTGATACGATAAAATCGGCTGCTGGCCGGTTTCCCGCGAAGCGTCATCGATTAAAGTTTGCAATCCTGCGCCTGGAACAGTGCCGATTGCGCGCAAGCCAGCCTCCAGCATCATCAAATCCAGTCTTGCCAGATTGGTTTTGGCATGAGGAACATGAAACTGTTTTCCCGCAATCAACCCTTCGATATCGGCGGCCAATTTCTCTGTGCTATCGCCTTGCTGTCCTAAGCCGAAAGGACCGGTTTGTTGCGCGGATTTAGATTGAGCGAACCGAATGGCGGATAGGCGGTTGGGCAGTTCCTCGACCACAAAATCGCTCAAAGGCCCCAAGGGGCGGATTTTAGCGATAGGGGCCGATTTTACGGCACCGGCAAATAAACCTGTGGCATCGATGGTGGTAGTAGACATGATAAACCTCTTCTGCGAGAAAATTTAAAAACTTAAATTGTAAGGGGAAAAATAAGTAAAACGGTTCTGTGCGGCTTAGCGCCACCAGATTGCAGAAGAGAAATAAGAAACCGTTTTATGTGTCATGCCATTATCCAACACCAGTTTTTAAACCCCGTCAAGCGAATTATTGACTTTACAGCGCGGTTTTTTCGCCTATGTATTAGCGGTCTTTTAATCATTTCAATCACATACTTAATATATGGTTACGCGCAAACCCCATAGCGACAAGGTCACCGAACAGCAAGTTTTGGATTATCTGGAAAAACATCCGAACTTTTTGCTGAAACATCCGGCGTTGCTGGAATTGCTGACCCCGCCATCGCGGCATGAAGGCGGCAAGGTGATGGATTTGCAAAATTTCATGCTGCGCAAATTGCAAGCGGATAACAGCAAACTGCGCGGCGTCAACACCGATTTGATTCATAACACGCGTGAAAATATAACCGCGCAGCAGCGCGTGCATTCCGCCATCATCTCGCTATTGTCCGCCAACGGCCTTGAAGATTTATTGTATGTGATCGCATCGGACCTTGCCATGCAGCTCGATTTGGATGCGGTGATGCTGTGTTTCGAGGCGAACGATATCATGCCGACCGGAACCGCAATGCCCGGCATTCAAATTCTGGACCCGTTATATATCGACGAGGTCATGGGCACGCGGCATATATTGCTGCGCGGGGAAATCGATCCCGATCCAGCTATTTTCGGCGCGGCCGCGGCGCTGGTGCAATCGGACGCGTTAATCCGCCTATATATCAGCGATACGATTCCCGATGCGATGCTGGCGCTGGGATCGCGCAAGGTCAATGCGTTTCAGACCGCATTCGGCGGCGAATTGCTGGCGTTTCTGGGCCAAGTAGTTGAAATCTGTATCACGCAATGGATTACGGTTGGCGAATAATCGCAATTCCCTAGCCACCATCCGCCAACCCCTATACACTATTTTCATGTTCCCGCAATTTTGCGACACCAAATTGCAAAAGGCGATTGCCCATTGGTTCGAATGGATGCAAAGCGAACGGCGTTATTCGCCCGAAACCATCGAGCGTTATCAAAAAGACTTCGTATATTTTTTATCGTTCCTGCAAGATCACACTGGCGGCGAATTAAATTTAAAAACCCTGTTAGGGCTAGAGGCCGCGGATTTCCGCGCTTTCATGGCTTCGCGCCATAATGCGGGAATGCAGCGCGTCAGCATCGCGCGGATCCTATCGACCATCCGCAGTTTTTATAAATTCCTGGCCAAAAAAGAATACGGGCAGAACGCGGCGATCACCGTGATCCGCTCGCCCAAATTGCCCAAAACACTGCCGCGCGCGATCGCCGGGGCGGAAGCCGAGGCGCTATTGGACGGCAGCGATATTTTATCCGACATACCCTGGATACAAAAACGCAATATGGCGATGTTCGCGTTGATGTACGGCGCGGGAATGCGGGTTGGCGAAGTGGTCGGATTGAATCGCAACAATGCGCCGGTAAATGACACAACGGTGATTACCGGCAAAGGCAATAAACAACGCGTCGTGCCGATTTTGCCGCAAATACAAAAGGCGGTGCGGGATTATATCGATCATTGCCCCCTGCCCCTGGCCGCGAATGATCCGTTATTTATTGGCCAAAAAGGCAAACGGTTACAACGCACCAATATCGCCGGCATGGTGCGGCAATTGCGCGCCGCGATGGGATTGCCGGAACATACGACGCCACATGCCCTGCGCCACAGCTTCGACACGCATCTATTAAATGGCGGCGCCGATTTACGCAGCATTCAGGAATTGCTGGGCCACGCCAATTTATCGACCACACAAAGGTACGCCCAAGTCGAAGTCGAAAAAATGCTCGACATTCACGCGCGCGCGCATCCACGGGGGAAGAAAAGCGGGTAAAAAATTCCTCCCCTTTTGGGGGAGGTGCAAATGCACAGCATTTGCAGTAGGGGGTTAAGCCCTTAAGAACTTAACCCTCCCCTACCCCTCCCAAAGGGAGGGGAATTTAATTTATGATCACAAGAACAAAAAACGGCCTGCCGGGTGAGCACTCCCAACAGGCCGTTTCTTTAGTCAGAGGAAATTAGAACGAGTGATTTAACCGCACGCCGATATTATGCGTGCCATATTCCGCCTCGACGCCTTCATCCTCGGGATTTTGCGTACCGAAATAGCGGTATTCGACGCCAATATTGGTATCGGTTGCGACCGGAACCGCAACGCCGACGATGGCTTGGTACGCCAATACCGTATCGCTGCCCTCGCTATCATAGGTAAATCCACCGACGGTAAAAGTACTGTCTTGCGAAACCCGCGCGACGCCAATGCCAGCGCCCAGATAAGGCTGCACGCCGCCCGTGTTGAAATCGTAATAACCGTTGGCCATAAACGACCATGCCTTGGCATCGCCGTTTAAATCGATACCTTCGACATTATCGAGATCATTATGGCGATAAGCGATCTCGCCTTCAGCGCGCAGGTTATTGGTAAAGCGATAGCCCAACGCGGCCATGATGCCATAACCGCCATCGGATTCGACCGTCACGCTATCCGTGCCATCGGAAAAATCCGAATCGCGCAGTGTGACATGCGAGAGGCCGAGCGAACCGTACAAGCCTGGTTTCACCGCATTATCCGCAGCCCTCGCCACCGGTATGACCGCCAGCGTAGATAAGAGAAAGATACTTAATAATAGACGTTTCATAATAACTCCCTTAGATGAATTGACAAATATACAGAAAATGTATATACATAATTTGTATATTCCATTTTCGTATATACAAGTCAAGCCTCACCACCGGTTGGAGCTTGATTTAATTGGAATCCGTATACGACAAAGATTACCGGAAGATCGTTGACCTTCTGATCGCCGCCCGCAAAAAAGCTGGGATTCGGCAAGTGGACCTTGCGGCCAAATTAAATAAGCCGCAACCATTCGTATCGCGCTATGAAACCTATGAACGGCGTTTGGATATAGTAGAATTTATGCATATCTGCCGTTTAATCAAGGCGGATTATCAAGCGATTCTGTCTGCGGTGTTTGGCGGGAAGAGGTAATGCTAGTCGTTGGCTTTCTCGACCCCATCGTTCAGAACGTCAATATATTCCGCATACATAAAAACCCGGTTTCTTGCGCGACCGGAAATTTCCTTGACGATGCCCAGTTTCTGCAAAACCGCCAGCGCACGCAGAACGGTGGGCAAGGCCTTACCGGTAACTTGCCGTAACATGGTCGTGTTCACGATCGGATGATATTGCAGATGATTGAATATGCCAAGGACGGTGGTGGTCGATTGACCAGATGTTTCTATTCTTACGCGGTCGCGCTCAAACAAATCCAGGATGGATTTTGCGGTGGTTACCGCTTGAGTCGCCGTATGGATGATCCCTTCTAAAAAGAATTCAATCCATCCTTCCCAATCGCCGGTGGCGCGCACCGATTGCAAATGATCGTAATAGGCTTGGCGATGGGTTTTCAAATACAAACTGAGATACAATAACGGCTGCTTCAAAACGCCTTCCGCGCACAGCATAAAAGTGATCAACAAGCGCCCAAGCCGCCCGTTGCCGTCCAAAAACGGATGAATAGTTTCAAATTGCACATGGGACAGCGCCGCCTTAATCAAAATCGGCAGCTTTATTGATTTGTCATGCAGGAATTTTTCAAAAGCATCCAACGATTCCATCAATCTATCCGGCGGCGGCGGAACGAATTGGGCGTTTCCAGGACGAGTTCCGCCAATCCAATTTTGCGAACGGCGGAATTCGCCCGGATCTTTACGGCCGCCACGGGCATTGCTCATCAGCTTGGCATGAATTTCGCGCAACAGGCGCAGCGACAAAGGAAGTTCCTGCAACCGCTGCAATCCATAATTCATCGCCGTCACGTAACAGGATACTTCGGTTACGTCATCGATGGGAACGCCCGCCGCTTGTTCGCTCTCGAAAAGCAACAAGTCCGACAATGACGATTGCGTGCCTTCGATTTGCGAAGATAGAACCGCTTCTTTGCGGATGTACATATATAGAAACAGCGATGGATCTGGTAAAACAACGCTGATGCTGTCTAGACGTCCCAAAGCCGTGTTGGCTTGTTCCAACAAAGCGTACAAATTTTCCATTTCTATAGGCGGAACCGGCGGCAACGAAGTCGGAAAATAGGCCGTATACGGTTCTTCCGTACCTTGGCCGCATTTAATGTATTGTCCGATCCGGGTTGATTTATTGTTCGACATTGTTGAACCTATTGCTTAACTAACAAAAATTTAGATTTTTGTTAGTTATTTTAATATAACTAACATTATTGAAAGTTACAAGATTATAAATAACGAAATATGCATATTTCGTTATTTAAAAAATCCAAACTAACATTTTTGAAAGCTAAATTGCCATAACTAACAAAAATAATGTTTTTTGTAAGTTAAAAAATATATTTAATATCAATGGTTTAATGATAATCAAACATGCACCGCGCGGCCATCGACGGCGAGCGCGGCTTCTTTCACGGCCTCGTTCAATGTTGGGTGGGCGTGGCAGGTACGATAGATGTCTTCGGCCGATCCGCCAAATTCCATCGCCAATGTAATTTCTGCGATTAAGGTTCCGGCATCAGGGCCAATAATATGCGCGCCGAGGATTTTACCGGTGTTGCTATCTTCCAAAATTTTCACAAAACCTGTTGTGTCATCATTCGATTTGGCGCGGGAATTCGCCGCAAATGGGAATTTTCCGGCCTTGTACGCTACGCCTGCCGATTTCAATTCTTCTTCGGTTTTGCCGACGCTGGCGACTTCGGGCCAGGTGTAAATTACCGATGGGATCATATCGTAATTAATATGCGGGTGTTGCCCGGCCATTAATTCAACGCACACAATGCCTTCTTCCTCCGCCTTATGCGCCAACATTGGTCCGGCGATAACATCGCCAATCGCAAAAATGCCAGGCACGTTCGATTCAAAATTCTCATTCACCGCCACGCGGCCGCGTTCGTCCATTTTCACGCCGATTTTATCGAGGCCCAACCCGGCCGTATTCGCCTTGCGCCCGACCGCAACAAGCACCACATCGGCTTCGATTTCTTCGCGTGCGCCGCCAGCCGCCGGTTCCACCGTCAATGTGACGCTAGTTTTTGCCTTGCTGGATTGTTTGTTGGCGCCAGTAACCTTGGTCGCGAGACGAAAATCCATGCCCATTTTCGTCAAAGCGCGGTGCAGATTTTTCGATACTTCCAGATCCAGCGGCCCGCCAATGCGATCCAAATATTCAATCACGGTCACTTGCGCGCCCAAACGCCGCCATACGGTCGCCATTTCAAGACCAATAACGCCGCCGCCAATCACCGCCATGTGTTTCGGCACCGATGTCAATTCCAGCGCACCAGTGGACGATACAATCGATTTTTCGTCGATGGCAATACCGGGCAGAGAAATCACATCCGATCCCGTTGCGATTAAAATCTTTTTGGTTTTTAAAACTTGTTTTTCACCCTTGCTGTCCACCGCAACGGTAACCTCGCCTGCGGCCGTAATCGTGCCAGTGCCAAGGAAACGGGCGATTTTATTTTTCTTGAACAGGAAATCGATCCCCTTGGTCAGATCGCCGACGATTTTATCCTTGTGCGCCATCATTTTGGCGACATCGACATCGACCTTGCCGACCGAAATGCCCTGGCCAGCGAAATGATCGCGCGCTTCTTCGAATTTGTGGGTGACGTTTAACAATGCCTTCGATGGGATACAGCCAATATTCAAACAAGTGCCGCCAAGGGTTGCACGTTTTTCAACGCAGGCAACCTTCATCCCCAATTGCGCGGCGCGAATCGCCGCGACATATCCGCCTGGCCCGGCGCCGATGACAACTAAATCAAATGAGTTTTCAGACATAAAATAATTCCTCCCCCTTTGGGGGAGGTAAGGCGGGGGTAAAGCCCTCTCTCCTTACAGTAGATTCGAAACCGAACCTAACCCTCCCCATACCCCTCCCAAAGGGAGGGGAAATTGATTACATAGCAAGCAACAGACGTTGCGGATCTTCGATGCATTCTTTTACCCGCACCAGGAACGTAACCGCTTCGCGGCCGTCGATAATGCGGTGGTCATAAGATAACGCCACATACATCATCGGGCGAATTTCCAATTTATCGCCGACGGCGATTGGGCGTTTTTGAATTTTATGCATGCCCAGAATGCCGGATTGCGGCGGGTTCAAGATTGGCGTCGACATTAACGACCCATAAATACCGCCATTGGTGATGGTGAATGTACCGCCAGTCAATTCATCAATACCGAGCTTGCCGTCTTTGGCTTTGCGGCCCAATTCGCCGATTTTTTTCTCGATCTCCGCGAACGACAACGCATCCGCGTCGCGCACCACGGGAACGACCAAGCCCTGTTCGGTGCCGACGGCAACGCCGATATCGTAATAATTTTTGTAAATGATTTCATCGCCGGCGATTTCGGCATTCACCGCTGGCAATTCTTTCAAGCCTTGAATCGCGGCCTTGACAAACAGCGACATGAAACCAAGCTTCACGCCATGCATTTTTTCGAACGATTCTTTGTATTGTTCGCGCAAATTCATCACCGCCGTCATGTCGATTTCATTGAATGTGGTGAGCATCGCGGCGGTATTTTGCGCCTGCTTCAAACGTTCGGCGATTTTTTGGCGCAAGCGCGACATCTTCACGCGTTCCTCTCTTGCGCCACTCGCACCAGCCGCCACACCAACCCTGGTGCTCGTGGCTTGTGCCACCGGAACCGGCGCGTTGAACACATCGGCGCGGGTAACGCGGCCGTCTTTGCCGCTGCCAGTTTGCGGCGTATTTCCAGTTTCCGCCATCGCCTTGCGCGCGGCAGGACCCGCCTTCGCCAAGGCTTCGGCGGACATGCCGGATTTGTCAGAAGAAATTTTAATTTCTGACCCGCCCTCCGAAGCCTTGGCGGAGGAAGGTTTTGGCGCAACAGGCGCAGCGGCGGGAGCCGCGAAAACTTTGCCCGTGCCGGCGCCGATGGTGGCGATTACCGCGCCGACTTTTACATTTTGTCCGGCTTGTACGCGAATTTCGGATAACACGCCCGCGGTGGGCGCGGGAACTTCGACCGTGACTTTATCGGTTTCTAATTCCGCAACCGGCTCGTCGGCTTTGACAGCGTCGCCAGGATTTTTCAGCCATTTTGCGATGGTGGCTTCGGAAACAGATTCGCCCAAAGATGGGACTTTGATTTCGGTGGACATCGGGAAATTCCTTTATAAGAAGAAGCGCCTAAATATATACGTTTTTCTGGCATTTTGTCCAGCAAACAAAGGTGGTTTATCATATTTTTCAGTATGTTAGCGTGGATTGTGCGTTCTTGCGACCAGAACTATCAATCTTGTCGCTGACGCAACCGTTCTATCAAAGCGGCCATTTCCCGATCCACAGGCAAAGGATGCTGATCGCCATGGCGCACTGTTTGAATATCATCGATAACTTTTAGTTTTTGTGCGCGTTTTAAAAGTTTCATTAAAAGTTCTCGTTCCCCCTCATTGTTTAATGCCACAAACCACCAATCTTGATGGGTAGACAAAGATCCTGGCGGTCCTTGTGGGCGGGATGGGGTGAATCCAACTTGTTGTAAAGTTACAAAAAGCTGCTGACGATGCGGATTTTCTTTTTCGCTAAATTCATAATTGACCATACGCCAACGAACCACTTGCGGATAAAGCTTCGCGGCATCCGGCGGCGTGGCGCGTCTTCTTCCAGGTGCTTTTGGTGTTTTGGTGGTCATGCGCCCAAGGCTTCTTTCACCAACTTCGCCTGTTCTTCGTTATGGCGTTTATACGATCCGGTTGCCGGCGAGGCTGCTGCCGGGCGGCCGACATAGACTGGGCGGCCAGCCTTATGCTTGATCGCGGTCAATGTGCCTTCGATACGGCGGTCGAGGAAATTCCAAGCCCCCATATTTTCCGGTTCTTCCTGACACCAGATAATATCGGCGTTTTTGTATGGTTTCAGCACCGCTTGCAATTCCGCATCCGGATACGGGTAATATTGTTCGACCCGAATCAGCGCGACATCTTTAATGCCCTTGGCGGTACGGGCCTCTAGCAAGTCATAATAAACTTTGCCGGAACACAACACGACGCGCTTGCATTTCGCCGCGTCGATTTTTTCGGCCTCTGGAATGACTTTTTGGAACGAGGTTTTCGGCAAGAAATCATCGAGGGTCGAAACGCATAATTTATGGCGCAACAAAGATTTCGGCGTCATCAAAATCAGCGGTTTACGGAATGGCCGGTGCAATTGGCGGCGCAGCGCGTGGAAATAATTGGCTGGCGTGGTGCAATTGCCGACCACCATATTATCTTCGGCGCATAATTGCAGGAATCGTTCCGGGCGCGCGGAGCTATGTTCCGGCCCCTGGCCTTCGAATCCGTGCGGCAATAACAATACCAAACCACTCATCCGCAGCCATTTCGATTCGGCGGAGGAGATGAACTGATCGATCATCACTTGCGCGCCGTTGACGAAATCGCCGAACTGACCTTCCCAGCACACTAGCGAGCGCGGTTCGGCCAGCGAATAACCATAATCGAATCCCATCACGCCAAATTCGGATAATGGGCTGTCGCAGGCTTCGAATTCGGCTTGTTTATCGTTGATATGTTGCAATGGCAAATATCGTTCGGCATTTTTCTGATCGTGCAGAATGCAATGACGATGCGAAAATGTGCCGCGGCCGACATCCTGGCCGGAAATACGCACGCGATATCCCTCGGTCAACAAAGATCCGAATGCCAATGCCTCGCCGGTGGCCCAATCGAATCCTTCGCCGGATTCGAACATTTTTTTCTTGGCTTCCAATTGACGGGCGATTTTGGAATTCAAATTGAATCCTTGCGGCGTCGATGTGATCGCGTTGATCACCTGGCCCAAAACATCTTTTTTCACGCCGGTATCGACTTCATCCTTGGCGGATTTCGATGTGGAAAGGCCGCTCCACGCGCCTTCCAGCCAATCGGCCTTGTTCGGTTTGTACGATTGCGCGGCCTGATGTTCGCGTTCCATCATCGCGTTGAAATTATCGACCATCGCCTTGGATTCGCGTTCGGAAACAATTTCCTCGCGCGCCAATTGTTCGGCGTATTTCGCGCGCGTCGTCGGCATGGATGCGATTCTTTGATACATAATCGGCTGGGTGAATGCCGGTTCATCGGTTTCATTATGACCCTGACGGCGGTAACATAACATGTCGACCACAACATCGCGTTTAAATTGCTGACGGAATTCGGCCGCCAAACCTGCAACATAAACCACGGCTTCCGGATCGTCGCCGTTGACGTGAAAAATCGGCGCTTGCACGGTTTTCGCGACATCCGATGAATATGGCGAAGAACGGCCATAAGTTGGCGATGTGGTGAATCCAACCTGGTTATTGATAATAAAATGAATCGTACCGCCGGTGCGATATCCCGGCAGATCCGAAAATCCAAAACATTCCGGCACGATACCCTGGCCTGCGAACGCCGCATCGCCATGCAATAACACGCCCAAAACCTGACCGCGTTCCCGGTCTTTTTTCTGGTCTTGTTTTGCGCGCACGCGGCCCAATACCACCGGATTCACGGCTTCTAAATGCGATGGATTAGGCGATAGGGTTAAATGCACCGACACGCCATCGAAGGTGCGGTCGCTTGAGGTGCCCAAATGATATTTAACGTCGCCAGATCCCTGCACTTCGTCCGGATTGGCGGAATTGCCTTGGAATTCGGATAAAATATTGACGTATGGTTTGCCTAAAACGTTGGCTAGCATATTCAAACGGCCGCGATGCGCCATGCCAAACACGATTTCTTTAACGCCCAGTTGGCCGGATTTTTTGATGATCTGCTCCATCGCCGGGATCAGCGATTCGCCGCCTTCCAAACCAAAGCGTTTGGTGCCTGTATATTTAACCTGCAGAAATTTTTCAAAACCCTCGCCAGCGGTCAGCCGATCCAAAATCGCCCGTTTGCCAAGTACGGTAAAATCGCGGTGGCTGCGGTTCGATTCGACGCGGGATTGAATCCAGCCGCGCGCCTCGGGATCCTGCATATGCATGAATTCAATGCCGACATGGCCACAATAGGTTTGGCGCAACACATCCAGCAATTCGCGAATGGTAATGGTTTCGCGGCCATCGAACGCGCCGCCGATGAAAATCGGCCGGTCGTAATCCGATTCCGAAAAACCATAGGTACCAGGATCCAAATCCGCGTGATAGGCGGGCTGCATTAATCCCAGCGGATCAAGCTGCGCCAATAAGTGCCCACGCACACGGTAGGCGCGAATCAACGACCGCGCTTGCATGGAATCGACAATCTGCGCCTTTAGCGCATCGGGCGTTACCACCGCAACGGCGGCATTGGTATTCGCCGAACCTTTACCAGCAGCCGGTTTAGTCACGTTACCGTCTGCCGCGCCGACGATTTTCCCAGGACGTTTGTTCCAACTTGCGCCCAGCATATCGGCGAGGGCCGATTTATCTTCATCGCCCAACGATCCAAAAAATTGCGACCACTGACTATCGACCGAATTGCGATCTTTTAAAAACTTGGCATAAAGTTCGGCGACATATTCGCCGTTGCCGCCATATAAGAAAGAGCTGGATAAAGTTTGTTCGCGGGACATAAAAAAATCCTGAATGATTAGATTCAGGATTTATAGCAAATTATGCAATTACTGTCACGATCAAGCGGCAAAATTTAACGGCGACGTGGACCTTGTTGACCGCCAAGACCCAATAATTTCAATGCTTCAGGTGATGGTTGCTTCGCGGTTCCATTACTGCCACTTCCGCCCCGGCCTGTTATCTGTCTTGCTTCATTGGCATCGGGGCCGTCTGGAAAATAAGTAGAATACATTTCACACAGTAGGTGAAAATTTTTAGTAGCCATCGGCCATGTTGGCTTAGCCGACCATGAATTTAGACTTGTTAAATGTCCCCCAGAAACCCAACCTTTTTCTCTGTTTAACTGATCCGGTGTAGGAGCTTTTTGGCCTTTAGGCGGTTTAACTTTCAATGCTGCTTTACGTAATTCATCGTCACTACGCGCTTTTTGTAAAACTAAATCAAACATTCGCTGATGCATAGCCACATCATCTAAAATTTGACCAGTATCCCGGGTTTGAGCCTGTGGCGCAACGGTTTGTGTCATCATCTACCCACATTTATTATTTAATATTAATATCTTACTAAGATTGTATCTTAAAAGGATAGATACGTCAAGGCAGCTTTTTAAGCCGCCTTAACCTTTTTCATTGCCTCAAGCATCGTTGTGCCCAGCGATGCTGGCGATTCGGAGACTAAATAACCGGCCGATTTCATGGCTTCGATTTTGTCTTCCGCTCCGCCCTTGCCGCCCGAAATGATCGCGCCGGCATGGCCCATGCGGCGGCCCGGAGGCGCGGTGCGTCCAGCGATAAAGCCAACAATCGGCTTTTTCATTTTTTGCGATTTGACGAATTCGGCCGCGGTTTCTTCGGCGTCGCCGCCGATTTCACCGATCATGATAATGCCTTCGGTTTCAGGATCTTTGTAGAACAATTCCAGCACATCGACGAAATTAGTTCCGTTAACCGGATCGCCGCCAATACCCACACAAGTGGTTTGACCAAGACCCGCCGCGGTTGTTTGCGCGACCGCTTCGTATGTCAGGGTGCCGGAACGCGAAACGATACCGATTTTGCCGCGTTTGTGAATATGGCCAGGCATAATGCCGATTTTACATTCGCCTGGGGTGATAATTCCCGGGCAGTTCGGGCCGATCAAACGGGATTTCGATCCGGTCAGAACGCGTTTGACCTTGATCATGTCGGTGACCGGAATGCCTTCGGTAATACAGACGATCAATTTAATTTCGGCTTCGATGGCTTCTAAAATTGCATCGGCGGCAAATGGTGGCGGAACATAAATAACAGACGCATCGGCCTTGGTGACTTTTGCGGCATCGCGCACCGTGTCAAACACCGGCAAATCCAAATGCTTGGTTCCGCCTTTGCCAGGCGTTACGCCGCCGACCATTTTAGTGCCATAGGCGATGGCTTGTTCCGAATGGAACGTGCCTTGTGCGCCAGTGAAACCCTGACAAATAACTTTGGTATCTTTGTTGACTAATACAGACATTTAAAATCTCCTATTAAATTCTTATGATTTTCTTCTTTCGCGGGAAAAATGCTCCAAGATTGCTGGCGCAATTTTGCCACGAAACCGGCGCGGAATATCGGCAACGGAGCGCAGAATCATTTCCGCTGGCGGAGTAGAAGGCATGCCGGCAAATTGCGCCCAGGAGTGATACGCGGCAGCAAACGGAGTTGCCGGAACCAAACGGCCCTTAACCTCTTGCACTACTAAACCGCCGCGACTGAACAACATGATTTCCTCTTACCGTTATGCCGCTTCTTTGACCGCTTTGACAATTTTCTGTGCAGCATCGCCCAAATCGTTCGCCGATACGATCGGCAAACCGGATTTGGCCAGGATCTGTTTACCCAGATCCACATTGGTGCCTTCTAATCTTACGACCAGCGGCACGTGCAGCGATACTTCTTTCGCGGCCGCGACAATACCTTCGGCGATCACATCGCAACGCATGATGCCGCCAAAGATGTTGACCAAAATGCCTTCGACATTCGGATCGGACAAAATAATTTTAAAGGCCGTGGTCACGCGTTCGCGTGTTGCGCCGCCGCCGACATCGAGGAAATTGGCAGGCTCGGAGCCATACAATTTAATGATGTCCATGGTGGCCATCGCCAAACCTGCGCCGTTGACCATACAACCGATCGATCCGTCCATTTTCACGTAATTGAGGCTGTGCTTGCCAGCTTCCAATTCCATCGGATCTTCTTCCGATTCGTCGCGCAATTGTTCGATTTCCGGGTGACGAAACAACGCATTGTCATCGAAATTCATTTTCGCGTCGAGTGCAATCACGCCGCCTTCCTTGGTGACAACCAACGGATTGATTTCCACGGTCGAGCAATCCAAATCCACAAAGGCGCGATACATCGCGATCATGAATTCTTGCGCCGCGTTGATTTGCTTGCCTTTCAATCCAAGGCCAAAGCAAATTTGACGGCACTGGAAATTTTGCAATCCAACCGCCGGATCGATCACCGCTTTTAAAATTTTCTCCGGCTGATGCGCGGCGACTTCTTCGATTTCCATGCCGCCTTCGGTCGATGCCATCATGGTAATGCGCGACGTGGCGCGATCCACCAGCATGCCCAAATACAACTCGCGGTCGATGTTGCAGCCTTCTTCGATATAAACGCGCTTGACTTCTTTACCAGCTGGGCCGGTTTGTTTGGTGACCAGAGTCATCCCTAACATTTTCTGCGCGGTTTCTTTTGCTTCCGCCACCGATTTGGTCAATTTAACGCCGCCACCCTTGCCGCGGCCACCGGCGTGAATTTGCGCCTTAACGACCCACACCGGACCGCCCAATTGCTTGGCTGCTGTTTCGGCTTCTTCGGCGGTATAGGCCACCGCACCGCGCGGAACCGATACGCCATATTGGCCTAATAATTTTTTTGCTTGATATTCATGGATGTTCATTGTGTTGTCCCTTACTTAAAAATCTAAATTTATTAGGCCGCTTTCGCCTGAATGTCCTTGGTCACTTTGACCAGTTCCTGCACCGCCGCAACCGATTTGTCGAACATGGATTTTTCATCCGCGTTCATTTGAATTTCGACGATTTTTTCAACGCCGCCCTTGCCAATGATTACCGGCACGCCGACATAAATGCCCTTCACGCCATATTCGCCGTTCAAATACGCGGCGCATGGCAGCACGCGGCGTTTGTCGCGCAAATAGGATTCCGCCATTTCAATCGCCGACGCGGCAGGGGCATAAAAGGCCGATCCGGTTTTCAGCAATGCGACGATTTCACCGCCACCATTTCTGGTGCGATCAACAATTTTGTCGATTTTCGCTTGCGTGCTCCATCCCATTTTCACCATATCCGGCAACGGAATTCCAGCAATAGTCGAATAGCGCACCAGCGGCACCATGGTATCGCCATGACCGCCCAGAACGAATGCGGTTACATCCTCCACACTCACATTAAATTCATCCGCCAAGAAATGACGGAAGCGGGCGGAATCCAGAACGCCGGCCATGCCGACGACTTTGTTTTTCGGCAAACCGGAAACTTCTTGCAGCACGCCGACCATCGCATCCAGCGGATTGGTAACGCAAATTACAAATGCGCCGGGGCAATATTTTTTAATGCCTTCGCCGACGGCTTGCATGACTTTGGTATTGGTGCCGATCAGATCGTCGCGGCTCATCCCCGGTTTACGCGGAATGCCGGCGGTTACAATCACCACATCGGAATCTTGAATGGCTTCATATCCATTGGCCCCGGAAAATTTCGCATCGAACCCCAAAACCGGCGCGGCTTCCGCAATGTCCAGACCTTTGCCTTGCGGCGTGCCTTCGACCACATCGAACAGCACCACATCGCCCAGTTCTTTCAATCCTGCCAGCAATGCCAGCGTGCCGCCAATTTGACCGGCGCCGATTAATGAAATTTTTGCGCGTTTGTGAGCCATGATGAATTCCTTGTACTTTATATATTAAGAAGAAGAGCGAATCCTAAGCCGCAATGGTTAACAATCCATAAAGGCAGAACAGCCCCCTTGAACAGTTAATTCCTAGCATTTTAGGGGCGAAAATCCAAGCCAATCGCCATGAACGCGCAATAATTTGTGGTGGACGAATTGGTCCTACCGGTCATACCATAATTTTGTAAACAAAAAGGATATCAGGCCGCGTCGGGCGCGGCATATTCGCGCGATTGCATTTCCATCAGACGCGAAATGGTGCGTTGAAATTCGAACGCATTATGCCCACCCGCCGATAACTCCGCGACCGGCACAGCGGCGGAGCATATCAATTTGATATGATTGTCGTATAAAACGTCAATTAAGGTAATAAAGCGTTTGCCTTCATTACGATTATCGTCTTTAAATTGCGGAATGCCGGACAAAATGAGCGTATGAAAATTTTGTGCGATAGCCAGATAATCGCCAGCGCCATAAGGTTTTTCGCATAAATCGGCAAAGGTACAAAACGCAACGCCCTTCGCAGCCTTGGCGATATGCAATTTATGCCCCTTCACATCCAAATCCACGGATTCCGCCGCGTCATGATCGGTCAAGCGGGTAAAGGCCAAGGCCAACGTGCTGGCCGCCTTGGCATCCAGCGGCGCGTTGTACAAATTGATTTCGGCGATGCGTTTGGCGCGATAATCTTGTCCGCCGCCAAAATGAAATACATGCACGTGATTTTTTAAGATATCGATGAACGGTAAAAACCGGTCGCGCTGCAATCCGTTTTTATATAAATCGTCCGGCGCGACGTTGGATGTCGCTACCATTACCACGCCTTCTTCAAACAGCGCCGTAAACAAGCGCGATAGAATCATCGCATCGGCAATATCTTGGACCACGAATTCATCGAAACATAATAACCAGGCTTCTTCAGCAAGCTCCGCCGCCAGCGGCTTTAAAGGATCGGCGAGATTGGGTTTCGATTTTCGCATAATGAATAAACGGTGGTGCACGTCTTGCATGAATTGGTGGAAATGCACCCGTTTTTTTTGCGGCGTTGGAACCGCCATAAAAAACAAATCCATCAGCATGGATTTGCCGCGACCGACTTGCCCGTGAATATAAAGGCCTTTGGGCTGCATTACCGAACCGCCACGCCACCGCGCAACCGCGCCGGTCAATCCCGATTTTTTGCGCGGGTGATAGGCCAGCAATTGTTCATGTAAAATTTGCAATTCCTTGGCGAGGGTTTCTTGGGTTTCATCCTCGCGCAGCTTGCCGCCGCTCACCATCGCTTTGTATTTTTCATAAGGGCCGGTTTGCATAATATGGTCTTATCGGTCTAAATCATTGAGATCAAGCGATTTCCCCTAAACCGTACCATGATTGACGCGCATAAGTTTTTTATAAATCGCGCCAGGGAATCCCCCGCGCCTAGAGCTGAAACAATATCCATATCTGACTGAGATATAAACTTAATCGTCTCTTTTTAGAATAAAATTTCTGTAAATTAAAATATAATTACACAATTTTAAATTTTAGACGTGTTTTCAACAATTTTTTCCGTTATTTCATAAATTTAATGTCGGTATGCAAAATTTGCATTTGACGCTATGACATATTTCTGTAACTTTCTACGGCTGTTAAGGAAATTAGTTAATAGAGAGGGAATTATGACTAAAACGTCTGTCATCAATAATCGCCATCGCACCAAAAATAGGTTGCAAAAGACCTATAGTGGTGCTGCGGTAGTTGCCGCCGCCATTTCATTGGGGGGAACTACAGGAGCAGTCACGGCTGCCCCACAGCCAGATCGCGTAGTTTATGTTGCATCACATGCCAAAAAATCTAGACCTACTGAACCCGTGGCAGATACTTATTTGATGCATCAATTAGCCAGCAAGCGGAATGATAATGGCAGATTAATCATTCGCGCACCTGACAGTGAAACTGAGATTAGAAGCAAAGAAGGATTCAATCTTGACTTATTTTTGGATGAAATTGCAAGACTTCGTTTAGACCGCAAAATTATTGAACAAACCACCCCGACCCAAAAAACTTGGCGGCAACAGAATGTGGAGGCAATGATTAATGCTATTTTTGTGGAAAGTGATCGCTGGGGTGAAGTAAATGAAACATTGGGTAGAAATAGAGTTTATTTACCTCGACCGACACTAGCAACAGTGCAATCGGTGGAAGATTGGTTAAAAACACCAGTCGTACAAAGAAAAATTGCAGCTAAAATGAGAGAATTAACTAATTCTGGAAATATTATGGCCGGGCCATTGGCGCATGATTTAGCCGTAGTTGTCCGCGATGTCGCTATGGACGCGCATCCGCGTGGGAAAGATCGTAGAATTAAACCTCGGATAACCACGCATGCAAGAGAAACCGTGGAAGCAGCTCTAGTGTATGCTGCTAGCTCCCCCAATTCCAGAAGAAGATAAATAAAATATGATTGATATAGCCGGCGGCATAAAAACCGCCGGTTTTTTTATTGCTGGTACAATGATTGGGGCTAATTCCATCGTATTTTTGCGGCAATGTATTAATAAGATATTAAGGTATTTGGCCTATAGTAAAAGGGATTTAAACAACGATGCAGGAAGTATCGATTGGTCAACGCCATTGCCAGCAGACAGAATAATATCAACGCAACACGCCTAGACAGCGCATTGGCGAACGCCGCGCGCGTTACCAAACCACAAAAAACAGACAAAGAAACCGCGCCTGCCGTCAGCAAGGCCGAGGAATTTTTAAATCAAAAAATCGCGGATATGAAACAGCATGGGTTGAATGCCAAAGGAATTATCGGCGATTTCGACGGCGATGGCAAAGACGATGTGTTGATTATCAATGAAAAAGGCCTGTTGCAGGTTTATAGCCAGGATGAAACTGGCGAATATTCATTGACGGAAACCAAGAATTTGAATTTTCACGGCATAACCGATATCGGCTGGGAAAAACAAAAGCAGGGCGATTTTACCAAAGCCTTGATCATCAAACGCGGCGATATCAGTGTCCGTTTGGTGCGCCAGCCGACCGAAACATCGGAAAATCCCGTCTGGCAAGTCGATCCGAATAAATACCGCGTTATGGCCGCCGATATTAACGGCGATAAAATCGAAGATGAAGTCATTGTCGATTTAGAAAACAATCAAGCTATCGTTACTTTGTTCGACGAACGGGGCAACGGCGACAGCAAGGTTATTTCCATCGACAAAATGCGCGATTTTCATATGGAACTGGTCGATGTCGACGGCAACGGCACGCTGGAACTAAGAATTATGGATAATCACAGCGAAACCCAAAAGAACGAGAAAAAAGGCGATACGCTGTATGAACGCAAAATGCACGAATTCGACGAAAAAGTGTATGATTTGATGGGCGACGCCGGCAATTTGCAAAGTTATCGCCACAAAGCGATATTGTCGTACGTCAAGGCCACCGGTCCCCACGGTTCTTATTCTATCCAATTTTAGTCTTAAATTAAACCTTGCGTTCGACCATCAGTTTTTTGGTTTCGGCGATCGCTTCGGCCGGATTCAAACCTTTGGGACAGGTTTTGGTGCAGTTCATAATCGTATGGCACCGGTATAATTTAAACGGATCTTCCAGTTCATCCAGACGTTCACCCGTGGTTTCATCGCGCGAATCGGCGATCCAGCGGTATGATTGCAATAACGTTGCCGGGCCTAAATACCGCTCGCCATTCCACCAATAAGACGGACACGATGTAGTACAGCAGAAACATAAAATACATTCCCACAACCCGTCCAACTTGGCGCGCTCTTCCTCGGATTGCAAACGCTCTGCCCCGGTCGTAATTTCACTATCGGCGCGCAACCATGGTTTCACCGATTTATATTGCGCAAAGGCTTGCGATAAATCCGGGACCAAATCCTTTACCACATTCATATGCGGCAATGGATAAATTTTAACATCGCCCTTAACCTCGTCGATGGCCTTGGTACAGGCCAGCGTATTGGTGCCGTCGATATTCATCGAACAGGAACCGCAAATCCCCTCGCGGCAGGAACGGCGGAATGTCAGGGTCGAATCGACTTCGTTTTTAATTTTAATCAGCGCATCCAAAACCATCGGGCCGCATTTATCCATATCAAGCTGGTATTCATCCAAACGCGGATTATCCGGCGTTTCCGGGTCCCAGCGATAAACTTTAAACGTGCGGGTATTTTTGGCATCTGAAGGCGCGGCGTGTTTTTTGCCGGGTTCGACTTTGGAATTTTTTGGCAAAGTGAATTCAGCCATTGGGATGTCCTTTATTTCGCGCCAAATAATTTTACGACGTTTTCTGCGGCTACGGGCTGCGCAACGATTTTACGCTCGCGCTTTGGCGCCATCATCGGCGGCGCCACATTTTCCAAATTGCCATTGACAGCCGCGGAAATCGCATCGCTGTCCATAAAAAATTGCGATTCGATGCCCCACATGACGTGCTGGCCGATTAAATGCAATGTGACTTGTTCTTGTTTCGCGGTGTTGCTCATTACCTTGCTCCTTTAATATACCCGTTTCTTTGGCGGGATTGGTTGAATGTCGTTCGACAGCGTATTCATATGCACCGGACGATAGGCGATTTTGACCCGGTTTTTATCGTCGCACCAGGTAACGGTATGCTTCATCCAGTCTTTATCGTCGCGTTCCGGATAATCTTCGTGCGCATGCGCGCCGCGCGATTCCGGCCGTGCCTGTGCGGATGTCAGCGTGACAATAGCCTGCGCCAGCAAATTTTCCAATTCCAACGCCTCGACCAAATCGGAGTTCCAAACCAATGAACGGTCGGAAACTTTAATGTCGCGGATCGATTGAGCGATATCCTGAATTTTCACAACGCCCTCATCCAGCGATTTTGAATTACGGAACACCGCCGCGTGGCGCTGCATGGCGCGTTGCATATTTTCACGAATGACGCTGGATGATAATTTACCGTTCGCATGCCGCATTTTATCCAGGCGTGAAATGGCAAGATCAGACGCGTTGGCCGGCAATGGCGCATGCGGCTGATTCGGACGCATGGTTTCCTTGGCGCGGATTGCGGCGGCGCGGCCGAATACCACGATATCGAGCAACGAATTGGTACCCAGGCGGTTAGCGCCATGCACCGAAACACAAGCGGCTTCGCCAATCGCCATCAATCCCGGCACGACGGCATCGGGGTTTTGCGGCGTTGGACGGACAACCTCGCCATGATAATTGGTTGGAATTCCGCCCATATTGTAATGCACGGTCGGCAGAACCGGAATCGGCTGTTTGGTGACATCGACGCCCGCGAAAATCTTTGCGGTTTCCGAAATACCCGGCAAACGTTCATGCAATACCTTTGGATCCAGATGTTCCAAATGCAGCAAAATATGATCTTTGTGCGGACCGACGCCGCGGCCTTCGTTGATTTCAATGGTCATGGCACGGGAAACCACATCGCGCGAAGCCAAATCTTTTGCCGACGGAGCGTACCGTTCCATAAAGCGCTCGCCTTCGGAATTGGTCAAATAACCGCCTTCGCCGCGCGCGCCCTCGGTGATCAAACAACCCGAACCGTAAATTCCGGTCGGGTGAAATTGCACGAACTCCATGTCTTGTAATGGCAATCCGGCGCGCAACACCATCGCGTTGCCGTCGCCAGTGCAAGTGTGCGCCGAGGTGCAGCTGAAATAGGCGCGGCCATATCCCCCGGTCGCCAAAACCGTTTGATGGGCCTTGAACCGGTGAATCGTTCCGTCTTCCAGACACAACGCCACCACGCCGCGGCATTTGCCATCCGAATCCATCATCAGATCCAGCGCAAAATATTCGACAAAAAATTCGGCGTTATATTTTAGGCATTGTTGGTACAACGTATGCAAAATTGCATGGCCGGTACGGTCGGCGGCGGCGCAAGCGCGTTTTGCCGGCGATCCGGCGCCTTCGTTCAAAATATGTCCGCCAAACGGGCGTTGGTAAATCTTTCCTTCGGGCGTGCGGGAAAACGGCACGCCAAAATGTTCGAGTTCGATAACGGCTGGAATGGCGTTTTTGCACATATATTCGATTGCATCCTGATCGCCCAGCCAATCCGATCCCTTGATCGTATCGAAAAAATGATTGCGCCAATTGTCGCCGTCACCCATGTTGCCGAGCGCGGCGCCAACGCCGCCCTGTGCCGCGACGGTGTGCGAACGGGTCGGATAAACCTTGGTAATGCAAGCTGTTTTAAGGCCGGCCGCGGTCATCCCCATCGTGGCGCGCAAACCGGCGCCGCCCGCGCCGACAACGACGACATCGAATTCATGATCGATAATTTTGTACGATTGCAAATTCATAACGCGATTAATCCTAATGCATCAAAGCAATTTTAAAAACGGCATACACGGTCATGGCCATAGTCAGCCACATCAGCAATTTCAACCCAATCAGCAATGTGTATTTGGAAAATGGGCTATGCACATAATCTTCGACCACAACTTGCATGCCAATGGCGCCGTGATAAAGGCCAATTAACATAAACAGTCCAAATAAAATCGTGTGCCATGGCTGCGCCATCCAAATGGCAATTACAGGGCCGCCAGCGCCCATCAATCCAATAAAAGCGCCAACCAGCCAAACCGTCAGCGGAATCAAGGCAATGGCGGTTAAACGCTGCATCCACCAATGATGCACGCCGTCCTTGGCCGATCCTAAACCACGGACCACCGCCAATTTCGACCGCATGCTGTTTTGGATTTGCGCCATAATGCCCCTATAATGTTTGCCAAGCCGACGGATTGTACAATGCATACGCAAGCAGCCAGGCCAGCGCTGTCAATAACACACTGCCGACCATGACCATGCCGCCGGAATCATCCACTTCGTTTAATTTAAATCCCTTGCCGACATCCCAAACCAAATGGCGGATGCCATTGCATAAATGATAGAAAATGCAAAAGGTCCAGCCGAACAGCATCAGACGGCCCAGCAGACTGCCCATAAAATGCTGTATCTGCGCAAAACATTCGGGGCTGGAGGCCAGCGCGAACAGCCATACGGTCAAAACCAAAATGCCGAAATACAGGGCGATGCCGGTAAAACGGTGCATGATCGACATAATGGCGCCAGTCAGCGGCAATTTGTAAATTTGCAAATGCGGCGATAATGGACGCGGATAGGTTTTTGGGGCGTTGGACATGGATGTTAGAGAGGTTCTAAAATAGGTTTAAAGCTGTCTTTACTATAAGTCAATAAAAGCCCGATAATTTATTTCGTTTAATAAAACGCTGTAGCGTTTTAGAGTTAAAAGCAATTAGTTTCCAGCACTTTACCATTAACCAGCCAGCAAAACCGGTCAAGATTGCCGGATTTATTATATAAATAATTCGCTGTCATTACGTTCAGGCTGGCCGGCGATATAGGCAGAGTTTGCGGTAAAAACCGCTGATCAATCCACATAAAGACAACGCACTGGTTCAAATTCGGATTGTCTTCGATAAATTTTTTGCAATAAGCGCGGACCTGGCGTTTCGTTGGCGCGGGTTTTTGCAAAGATTCTGGACTTAGCCATCCAGCACTGGTTACGCCTTGCGAAATTGTCGGCGTAAAAAACGCAACTTCCGGTTTTGGTCCGGGATGGTTGCCCCAAATATAACGCCATCCGTCATACACGATCCAGACCGCCGCCAGCAACATGCATACCGCCAACAGTCCGATCAATATATCGCCGCGCCGGCTGGGGTTACGCATCATCGGTCCGGTCGGCAATACATGCGCGCCAAACGCCATGACGATGCAAAACAAAACAAATATGCCGCCGACAGTATAAATTAAAAGGGATTCGCCGTTCATATTCAGGCAGCCTTTAGCATTTTTTGTTCAATCAAAGATTCGGCGATCTGCACCGCGTTCAGTGCCGCGCCTTTGCGCAGATTATCCGACACGCACCAGAATGACAATCCGAATGGCACGGTTTTATCGGATCGCAGGCGGCTGATGAATACTTCGTCCTGGCCGACACATTCGATTGGAGTGATATACCCCTCGTCCTCGCGCCGGTCGACAATTTCAATTCCCGGAAATTTTTCCAGCGCGTCGCGCGCCTGCTTGACGGTAATTTGCGATTCGAATTCGACATTGATCGCTTCGGAATGGCCGACAAATACTGGCACGCGCACGCACGTCGCGACCACTTCTATTTTCGGGTCCAGAATTTTTTTGGTCTCCGCCATCATTTTCCATTCTTCCTTGGTATAGCCATCATCCATGAAAGAATCGATATGCGGGATCAAATTAAAGGCTATTTGCTTGGAAAAAATCTCGCGTTTAGCATCTTGGCTGACAAAAACATTGCGGGTTTGGTTGAACAATTCATCCATCGCTTCCTTGCCCGCGCCGCCAACCGATTGATAGGTAGCCACCACCACCCGTTTAATCCGCGCAATATCATGCAATGGTTTCAACGCCATTACTATTTGAATAGTGGAACAATTCGGCACCGCGATAATGCGGCGCTTGGCATAACCGGCCAATGCCTGCGGATTTACTTCCGGCACCACCAAAGGCACATCCGGTTCCATGCGGTACAAGGACGTTTTGTCGATGACAATCGCGCCCGCCGCCGTCGCGCGCGGCACGAATTCTTTGGACACGGATGACCCAGCGGCGGAAAACACAATATCGACGCCCTTGAAATCGAATTTGCTTAAGGATTCCACCCGCAGGCTTTTATCGTCGCCATAGGCCACTTCGCGGCCAGCCGATTTTTCCGAGGCCAGCGCATGGATTTTCTTGGCCGGAAAATTCCGTTCCGCCAGAATATTCAAAACTTCGCGCCCGACATTCCCGGTCGCACCAACGACGGCAATCGTATAAGACATTCTTTACCCCTTTTCAAAGCAGGATATTGCATTATAAGCCCCATAAAATCAATATTTTAAGGATTTTGTAATAAAACTTAAATGTCTTTTTTCTACAGTGATCGCCTATTTACAGGAAAAGGAAAATATAAATGGTTTCAAAATCACCAATGCAGCTTCTTCGTGAAGCGGAAACCCACTCAGCGGCAGCTGCCGAACACTCGAACACAGCTTATCGTTATGCCGCATTGGCGGTTGTTTTCAGCGCTATTGCGGTGGTTTCTTTTGCTTACAGCATGTGGTTGCAAAATACGTCACAAAAAGAGCAACCGGATCTATCGATTCGGGATATTAAATCGACTGTGGAAAATCAAAGAAGCCGTTAACCCTATCCCAGCACATTTAGAATGTGCGAGCCCATTTGCGCGGTACCGACCTTGGTCATCCCGTCTTGCATGATATCGGCGGTGCGGATGCCATTATCCAAAACCTTGGCAACCGCCGATTCCAATTGCGTGGCGAGCGCACCTTGATCGAGTGAATAACGCAACGCCATGGCAAGCGATAAAATCATCGCCAGCGGATTGGCAACACCCTTGCCGGCAATATCCGGCGCGGAGCCATGCACCGGTTCATAAAGCCCGTATTTTTTGCCATTCAATGAGGCTGACGGCAACATGCCGAGCGATCCCGTCAGCATCGCCGCTTCGTCCGATAGAATATCGCCGAACAGATTATCGGTGACGATCACATCGAACTGTTTCGGGTTACGCACCAATTGCATCGCCGCGTTATCGGCGTACATATGCGATAATTGAACATCGGAATATTCTGCCGCATGCAGCGCGGTAACTTCTTCGCGCCACAATTTTCCGGATTCCATCACATTGGCTTTTTCGCAAGACGTGACTTGTTTTTTGCGCGTTCTGGCCAATTCAAATGCCACGCGCGCAACGCGTTTGATTTCGGATGTCGTGTAAACTTGGGTGTTGATTCCGCGCCGTTCGCCATTGCCCAGATCCTCGATCCCGCGCGGGTTGCCGAAATACACGCCGCCGGTCAATTCGCGTACAATCAAAATATCAAGGCCGGATACGATTTCGGTTTTCAGGGATGAAGCCTGTGCCAATGCCGGAAATACGATAGCCGGACGCAGATTGGCGAATAAATCCAGCTCTTTCCGAATGCGCAGCAATCCCGCCTCTGGCCTTATATTATAATCGACCTTGTCCCATTTCGGGCCGCCGACCGCGCCAAGCAACACCGTGCCGCACGCGCGCGCCTTGGCCAATGTCGAATCGTCCAAAGGTTTACCGAATTTATCAATCGCCGTCCCGCCGATCACATCATGCTCGATTTCGACTTTTAATCCTTTGGCCATCAAATGACGCAATACGCGTTCGGCCTGTTCCATAACCTCTTGACCAATACCGTCGCCAGGCAAAAGAAGAATTTTTTGAGTCATGACTATTCCTTGTAATTTGAATTCCTAACCACGCAATAATTCCACGGCCCATCCATCGCCGCGCCCATTTTGGTGTAAAATTCGCGTGCCTTTGAATTTCCATCAGATACCAGCCAACTGACGTGACGGATATTATTATTTTGCATATAAATGGTCGCCTGGTTCCATAATTTTGTGCCAATACCTTGATCGCGCCACTCCGGTTTTACATACAGTCCGGAAATAAAAATTGCGCGGCACAAATTATAACTGGAAAAACTGGGGTAAAACATAATAAATCCCGCAATTTCTCCGCCCGTTTCGGCGATATGGCATTCGACATTGGCATTGCTGTGAAATAATTCGCGGCGAATGGTGGATGTAGAATTGCAATAAGCGGATGCCTCCCCGCCTTCATGCGTCACCAACGCCTTGCTCATACCGATTAATTCGGCGAGATCGCGGTCATTATCCCGCGCCGGCCGAACCAATGGCAAAGCAGCCGGTTTCACCCTTGATTCCACAGCCACGGCATCGCCTGTTTTTGTTTGGCTTCGAATGCGTCGATCGCCGATGATTTTTCCAAGGTCAATCCGATATCATCGAGGCCATTAATTAAACAATGTTTACGGAATGCATCGACCTGGAATTTGATCGGCGCGATACCATCGCCGCTGATCGTTTGATTAGGCAAATCGACATTCAATTGATAGCCGCTTTTATTCGCCGCCAATTTCAGCAATTGATCGATTTTGTCCTGTGGCAAAATAATCGGCAGCATAAAGTTTTTAAAGCAGTTATTGTAAAAAATATCGGCGAACGAGGATGCAATCACGCAAGTAATGCCAAAATCCATCAACGCCCATGGCGCATGTTCGCGCGATGACCCGCATCCGAAATTTTCACCCGCGATCAGAATCTTCGCCTGATCCCAAGGCGATTCGTTCAAAACAAAACCTGATTTTTTGTTGCCTTTTTCATCGAATCTGGAATCGTAAAACAATCCCTTGGCCAATCCCTTACGCTGAATTGTGGTCAGGAATTGTTTTGGAATGATTTGATCCGTGTCGACATTCGGCGTCGGCAGCGCGGCGGCAAGACCGGAAAGTGTTGTGAATTTTTGCATGATTTAGCCTTTCAGATCATAATTACGCACATCGACGAAATGGCCTTCGATGGCTGCCGCTGCCGCCATGATCGGCGATAATAAATGCGTTCTTGCGCCGCGGCCTTGGCGGCCTTCGAAATTGCGGTTGGATGTGGAGGCGCAGCGTTTGCCACTTGGCACCTTGTCTGGGTTCATGCCCAAACACATCGAACATCCGGGTTCTCGCCATTCGAATCCGGCGGATTTGAAAATATCGGCCAAGCCTTCTTCCTCGGCTTGTTTTTTGACCAATCCCGATCCCGGAACCACCATCGCCTGCACACCGCTGGCGACTTTTTTGTTTTTTAGGATTGCGGCTGCCGCGCGCAAATCTTCGATCCGCGCGTTGGTGCAGGAACCCAAAAACACCATATCGACTTTTAAATCTTGCATTTTTGTTCCCGGCGTCAATCCCATATATTCCAGCATTCGTTCCATCGAAACGCGCTTTTTATCGTCTTTTTCCGCGCGCGGATCCGGCACAACGCCCGTGATTGGCACAACTTCTTGCGGGGATGTGCCCCAGGTGACTTGCGGGGCAATATCCTCGGCGCGCAGTTCATGGTCGGTATCGTATTTCGCGCCCACATCCGACGGCAAGGTTTTCCAATATGCAACCGCCGCATCCCATTGATCGGGTTTTGGCGCCTTTGGACGGCCTTTCATATAAGTAAAAGTTTTTTCATCCGGCGCGATCAAGCCAGCGCGCGCGCCGCCCTCGATCGACATATTGCACATGGTCATGCGCGCTTCCATCGACAGGTCGCGAATGGCGGAGCCTGCATATTCCATCACATGCCCGGTGCCGCCGGCGGTGCCGATTTTACCGATGATCGCCAAAATAATATCTTTCGATGTTACGCCATATCCCAATTTGCCATCGACCGTGATGCGCATATTTTTCGCCGGCTTTTGCCATAATGTTTGCGTAGCCAGTACATGTTCGACTTCGGATGTGCCGATGCCGAACGCCAGCGCGCCGAACGCGCCATGGGTGGATGTGTGCGAATCGCCGCAAACCAACGTGATACCGGGCTGGGTCAGACCTTGTTCGGGCCCAACCATATGCACGATGCCGTTGCGTTGGTCATGCATGTCGAAATATTCGATATGAGCGTTTTTCACATTCGCGCCCAGCGTTTCGACTTGTAATTTGGAATCGGGATCGACAATCGGCAAGGAACGGTCGGTCGTTGGAATATTATGGTCCGCCACCGCCAATACCGCACCCGTCCGGCGCACTTTGCGCCCGGCATTGCGCAATCCTTCAAAGGCTTGCGGAGAAGTAACTTCGTGAATCAATTGCCGGTCGATATAAATCAAACACGCGCCGTCGTCTTTGCGATCGACGATATGCGAGGCCCAGATTTTATCGAACAAAGTTTGCGGTTGGGTCATTGGGAATCCTTGGTTTAACCCTTAAATTATGCCCTAAACCATTGAGAAGTAGAACTTAAAAACAGCTTGTTATTTGTATCTTTATAGGATAAAATTCTACAAATTTTAATTTAACAGGAGCAGATATGTCCGGCGATCGTTATGCAACAGTGATTGATTTTACAAAATTACAAAGTGTCACAGATGGACAAATTGCCATGTTGCGCGAAGCGGTGAATGCGCAACCGGGCATTTCAATTTTAGACGCCATGTCCGGCCCCGCTACCGCCAGCTCCTATATCGCTGAAGTTCAGCCCAATATTCGGGTCGTCTTGTTAGATTCTTCTCCTCAGATGTTGGAAGCCGGTCGCACCAAGCTCAAGAACATGGGTGTTGTCGACATTGGGATAGATCAAGCGAACCTTGTTGATCCTGATTGGAAGCCTCCACATGCGGATTATCGATTTGATGTTGTGTTGCTGCGTTCTGCCTTACATGAAACTCCTAAAGATATGCATCCCACTACTTTGCAGCATGCGGCTGCGTTTTTAAATGACAATCCGGAAAGCCGCCTTGTAGTCTGGCAGCAAGTCATGCCAACAGATCGTCCTGAAACTTTGCGCGATATTATTGCTATGCGCGACGCCATCGGTGGGCATTCGGTTCAACGCGCCAAAAGATATTTCCCAACCTTGCCGGAATTAACAGAGTCGGTGCAACTGGCTGGTTTATCAATTCGATCCTCACAAGTCATGGAACCACAAGTATTTCACCCGCCGATTGTTGGCGATCAAGATTTCAAGGGCCATGATCGTGCTGCCAAAGTTGCGGCGCTCAATAGCTATATCCAAGTTCGCATCCCAGAAGATCAGCGCGAAGCTTTAGGTTATGAAGAAGCCGCGATTAGCCGCGGTGGCGTTACGGAAGCTTCGATGAAAATCGCTATTCCGGTACAGCTTTTGATACTGGGTCGCCAAAAGTAATAACCAACAAAAAAGCGGGGCAAAACCCCGCTTTTTCTGTATCTAAACACCAATCACGATTAGGCGCTGGCGGTTTTTTTCCCTTACGCGCTTTGCGCTTCAGAGGACGAAGCGGCTTTGTCGGCTTGTGCCGCGTTGGCTGGCATGTCTTGTTCGACAATACCCATACGTTCTTTGATACGGGCGGATTTGCCGGTCCGGTCGCGCAGATAATATAATTTGCTGCGGCGAACTTCACCACGGCGGGTTACTTCGACCGATGCAACGAGCGGAGAGTGGATCGGGAACAAACGTTCCACGCCTTCGCCGTACGAAATTTTACGCACGGTAAAATTCGAATTGATGCCTTTGTTGCTGCGCGCAATGCAAACGCCTTCGAACGCTTGCAAACGAACACGGTCGCCTTCGACCACTTTCACTTGCACTTTCACGGTATCGCCTGGGGCAAATTCCGGAACTTTCTTAGCTTCGACCGATTTTGCAATCAGTCTTTTTTCGACTTGTTGTAGCTTGCTCATATTTGTCTCCTTCAGTTAATCTTATCGTTAAAATAGTTAAGCAGTTTTATATTGCTGCCATAAATCCGGTCGGCGTTCGCGCGTGGCGGTTTCCGCCATCTGCTTGCGCCAATCGGCAATTTTTTGATGATGCCCGGACAACAACACATCCGGCACAGCCATCCCCTGCCAATCGGCAGGTTTGGTATAATGCGGCGCTTCTAATAAACCGCTTTCAAAACTTTCTTCCAACACGCTTTGCGCATCGCCAACCGTACCCGGCAATAACCGGATTACGGCATCCAACACCATCATCGCTGGCAACTCGCCGCCCGATAAAATGAAATCGCCCATCGAGATTTCAACCATCTGATGTTTGTCAATCGCGCGCTGATCGATACCTTCGTACCGGCCACACAGCAAAATTAAATTTTGCTCGCCTGCCAAATCTTTGGCGATAGCTTGATCGAATTTTCTACCGCGCGGGGTGAAATAAATCACCTTGGCGGTTTTATATTCGTCGCGCGCGCGCAAAGATTCAATCGCCGCATCAATCACATCCGCCTTGATCACCATGCCGGGACCGCCGCCAAATGGCGTATCGTCCACGGTACGATGTTTATCGGTTGCGAAATCGCGCAAATTGATCGATTCAATCGCCCAGATATTATCCGATGCCGCCTTGGCCGCAATCGAATGCGCCAAGGGCCCAGGAAACATTTCCGGGAATAACGATAACACGGCCACCTGTAATTTCGGCGCGGATTGCGGGGAAGATTTACGCATCTTGCTCGCCCTCCTCTAATTCCACCATCACAGGAATTTCGACGATCATTTTGCCCGCATTCATATCAACCGAAATCACGAATTGATCGTGGAACGGCAAGCATAATGGTTCATCGGAATTTTCCGTTGCGATTTCCACAACGTCACCCGCACCGTAATTATAAACGTCGATTACCTTGCCAACCATTTCGCCATTCTGCGTTTCCGCAAAAAGGCCAATCAGATCGGTGTGATAGTAACGTCCATTTTCAAGTGGCGGCAAGGCGCCCCGCGAAACATATAATTTCACGCCGCGCAAAGATTCCACCATAGTACGATCGGCAACGCCATCGATCGATACAACGACTTGTGATCCCTTCACCTCGCCCGCTTTCAATTGGAACGTGCGGTTGGTTTTTGGATCGATCAAGGTGCCATACGAAGCAATGTCGCTCGGATTGCCAGTATAAGAATAAATCCATACCTGTCCCCGCACGCCTTTCGGCTTGCCAATAACGCCCATCAAAATCAGATCGGCGCGCGCATCCATCGACGCTGGCGACAAGCCAGATCGTTTTGCAGATGCGTTATGGGTAGACATGGTTTGCATTCTTATCCCTTAGATCCTTAGGCTGCTGGCGCTTCGGCTGGAGCTGGAGCAGCTGGTGCTGGGGCAGCTTCCGCAGGGGCGGCAGCGGCATCAGCGGCAGCTTTCAAGCGTTCTTGCGCTTTTGCTTTTGGCAAAGATTTGGTTGGGGTTTCGCGATATTGACGTTTGGCGATCAAATTTGCATCGCCCAAGAATTTCGCAACGCGATCGGTTGGCTGTGCGCCAACGCCGAGCCAATATTTAATCCGGTCGGTGTTCAAATTGATGCGTTGCGTATCGGTTTTTTGCAACATCGGATTATAGGTGCCTACTTTTTCAACAAATTGCCCATCGCGGCAACGTGTATGTTCGGCGATCACGATGTGAAAAAATGGACGTTTTTTCGCGCCATGTCTGGATAGTCTGATTTTTAGCATTTGCTCTCCTTTATTAAATTAAACAGTTAAAACTTTGGTATCTTGAATCCGGGCGGTAAGCCCAAACCCTTTGGCAGTTGCGGCAATTGGCCGCCCTGCATCAAACTTTTCGGATCGATATTGGCGATATCCGGCATGCCAGGCATTCCACCGCCACCGAACATTTGACCCAAACCGCCTTTCAGCAATCCGGCCAATCCGCCTTTTTTAATTTGCTTCATCACCTTGCTCATCTCTTCATAAGATTTCAGCAAGCGGTTGATATCTTCAACGCGTGTGCCGGATCCAGCGGCAATGCGTTTTTTGCGGGACGCTTTTAGTAAATCGGGATCGCTGCGTTCCGATGGCGTCATCGATAAAATAATCGCCTCGTTCCGTTTCAACATTTTTTCGTCAATCTTGCCGGCAACTTGGTTTTTAATTTTGCCCATACCCGGCAACATTTCCAGCATCGCGCCCATACCGCCCATATTTTGCATTTTGCGGAATTGATCCAGCATATCGGTCAAATCGAATTTGCCTTCTTGCATCCGCTGCATCATTTTTTCGGCTTTGGCTTCGTCGAACTCCTGCATCGCTTTTTCAACGAGACCAACAACGTCGCCCATGCCCAAAATGCGACCAGCGACGCGTTTGGCATCGAATTCTTGCAAGCCGTCTAATTTTTCGCCCGTTCCGATAAATTTAATCGCCCGGCCCGTTTCATGACGCATCGACAAGGCCGCACCGCCCCGTGCATCGCCGTCCATACGGGTCAACACAATGCCGGTAATGCCAATTTGCGCATTAAATCCGCGCGCGATATTCAGCGCCTCTTGACCGGTCAAGGCATCGGCCACCAGCAAGGTTTCTTGCGGTTTTACCAAATCGCTAACCTGGCGCAATTCATCCATCAATTCCTGATCGATTTGCAAACGGCCAGCGGAATCTAAAATTAAAACATCATATCCTTCGATGCGCGCAACCTTCATCGCACGTTCGGCGATTTGTAATGGCTTTTCGCCCGTTACAATCGGCAAGCCCCCTACCCCGACTTGGCGCGCCAGAATTTCCAATTGCTGTTGCGCAGCGGGACGATAAATATCTAGCGATGCTAATAAAACTTTTTTGCGGCGTTTTTCATTTAAGAATTTTGCGATTTTGCCGGATGTGGTGGTTTTACCCGAACCTTGCAAACCGGCCATCAAAATTACCGCTGGCGGGGCAACATTGATATTCAATTCCGCCGACTCGTCCTCGCCGCTCAATAATTCCACCAGCGCATCGTGAACGATTTTAACAACTTGCTGTCCAGGAGTAATGGATTGCAAAACATCCACCCCAACCGCGCGGCTTTGCACCTTGGCAATAAAATCTTTGACGGCTGGTAACGATACATCGGCTTCGAGCAGCGCGATGCGCACTTCGCGCATAGCGGCTTCGACGTCTTCGGCACGCAAAGCGCCGCGTCCTTTTAGCCGGTCGAAAATAGATCCGAGTTTGTCGCTTAACGCGTTAAACATTACCTTGCCTTTATCACAAACAAAAAACACCAGTGGACGAAACTCGTCGACTGGCGTGGAAACACCTTTATTTGGTTTTCCGCTTAATTATGGGCGTTTTTAAAGCAAAAGCCCGGCAAAGTCAAGCCTAAGCGATGAAGCTTATTTGATGATAAAACAGATGCTTAGTATATTACCTGGCTCTTAGTCCTAAAATATGACCTATGCCAAAATCACGGGCGATTTGTAAATCCAATACGCTTAATGGCGCGCCGGGAACAAGTACTCCGTTTTGATCTCCCGCAGATTCCCGATAAACATATCCAGACTTTGGCTCTCTTGCTTCTACTACAGAGGTACCGCCCACACCGCTAACACCTGTGTGTGCCATGTCGCATAACATATCCCGCACAACGCCGGTTTTTTGATTTTTCAGACATTATTTTCCTCTTAATCTTTATCTATCGACTGTTCGTCAGTTGTTTAAAACGAGCCTCAAATAGCGCTGCGGTTCGGGTAGAGAATTGTTCCTGCAAACGAGGAGCCTCTTCGCTGCTTCGCCATCCTCTTCCGTGCTGTTTATTAAATTCCGCGCCTACTTGCTGTGCAATGCCGTTGCGCAATTTATTTAAGCCGCGCTCTACTACATCCGTAGGCTGGCCCGCCAAAGTAATTTTTTTGGGATCTTGGTGAGCGGGATAAAATCTTTTTTTGGCCGGACGCGTTGCAGTGTCAACAACGCCGTCTTCTTCTAAACTGCTTTGATAATGTACCATCTCTCGCTCCTATATTATGTTTTTACTATGTGACATATTAATGAAACTTAATCGTAACAATATTAATATGTCAAATATTATGATCAATTTGTAACAGTCTATATCCACAATACCACAAGGTCAACATAAAATTTTTCTATTTCGGATAAATTTCTCCATTTTCAATATATAGGTAATTTTATTACACACAAAATTCCAGTAAATTCAATAACTTGTGGCTTTATCGGATTTGCGCTAGATAAATGGTTTGAAAATAAGGATTCATAATGTTGGCCGTGTTTAAAAAAATGCATGGGCTGGGCAATGATTTTGTGGTGCTCGATAGCCGGAAAAAGCCCCTGCCCCTTACCCTTAAAACCTTGCAACAAATCGCCAACCGTAAAACCGGGATTGGTTGCGATCAGGTCATCGTGCTGGAACCCCCGCGCGGCAAGGGCGCGGATGTGTTCATGCGCATCATCAATGCCGACGGGACCGAAGTGAACGCTTGCGGCAATGCCACGCGTTGCGTCGCCTGGGAATTGGGCGCGGAGAAAAAACAAAATCACATCACCATTCAAACTGGCGCCGGATTATTGGAATGCGAAATCGCAGGCCGCAATTTGGTCAGCGTCGATATGGGCGCGGCGAAATTGGATTGGCGCGATATTCCATTGCGCGATGCTTGCGATACCGCCGAAATTCCAATTGATTTGCCGTGCGCGGATTTGCCGAAACCGGTTGGAGTGAATGTCGGCAATCCACATGCGGTATTTTTTATCAAAAATGTCGAATTTTTTGACGTCGCGAAATGGGGTCCGCAAATCGAAACCCATAAAATGTTTCCGGAAAAAACCAATGTCGAATTTGTGCAGATTTTGGACAAGGGCAGGGTGCGGATGCGGGTTTGGGAACGCGGCGCTGGCATTACCGATGCTTGCGGCACGGGCGCTTGCGCAACTGTGGTTGCGGCAGTGCGTAAAAATCTAACCGACCGGAAAATCGAAGTCATCATGGATGGCGGAAAGTTGATCGTGGAATATTTGCGCGATGGGCATGTGATGATGACAGGGCCGGTGGCGTTATCTTTTTCCGGCGAAATCGATTTGGAAGCCGCTTAAGGGAATGATATGAGCGATCCGCGTATTGTCACTTTTGGTTGCCGTTTAAATCACTATGAATCTGAAGTGATGCGCGAACATGCGCGCGCCGGTGGATTGCAAAATACCATTATCGTCAATACTTGCGCGGTTACCAACGAAGCTGAACGCGAAGCGCGCCAGGCAATCCGCAAATTGCGCCGCGAAAATCCAGATGCTTATATCATCGCAACCGGCTGCGCGGTGCAAACCAATTCTAGCGAATTCGCCGCCATGGCAGAAGTGAATAGGGTGCTGGGCAATGACGCGAAAATGAAGGCGGAAAGTTTTTTGCCGGATTTGGGCGAGCGGGTGATTGTAAACGACATTATGTCGGTGCGCGAAACCGCATCGCATTTATTGGCGGGATTTCAGGATCAATCGCGCGCTTTCATCCAGGTACAAAATGGCTGCGACCATCGTTGCACATTTTGTATTATTCCATATGGCCGCGGCAATTCGCGGTCTACGCCGATTGGCGAAATCGTTACTCAAGTCCGCCAGTTGGTTACAAATGGTTACAATGAAATTGTGGTCAGCGGCGTCGATTTAACCAGTTATGGCAAGGATCTGCCAGGCGTGCCAACATTAGGCCAAATGCTGCGCCGGTTACTGGCGCTGGTGCCGGAATTGCCAAGATTACGTTTATCATCGGTCGATCCCGCCGAAATCGATGCGGATTTATGGCAGTTGATTGAAAATGAACCGCGCCTGATGCCGCATTTGCATATCAGTTTACAAGCGGGCGACGATATGGTGTTGAAACGCATGAAACGCCGCCATTTACGCCAAGACGTGATTGATTTCTGCACACGGGCGCGAGCAGCGCGGCCGGATATGGTGTTCGGCGCCGATGTGATTGCTGGATTCCCAACCGAAACCGATGAGATGTTTGAAAACACCGCTCGCCTGATCGAAGAATGCGACATTATCCATATGCATGTATTTCCCTATTCCGCGCGGCGCGGCACGCCAGCCGCCAAAATGCCGCAGGTCAAGGGCGATATTCGCAAATCCCGCGCCGCCAGATTGCGCGCCATCGGCGCCGCCAATTTACAGAAATTCTTGCAAAGCCGTCATGGACAGCGCGAGCAAATTTTAATCGAACGCGGCGGAATAGGGCACACGCGCCATTTTGCCGCCGTACAATTATCCGATACTAACGATCAATCCAAAGTCGGCCAGATTATCGAACGCACCATCATTTCGGCTGACGACAAAAGGTTATATGCATAATGTTGCGATTATTCCGTAAAAAACAAGAATCTCGAACGTCCGCGGAAACCGCGCCGGAAGCCGCCAATGATGGCACCCAGGAAACCAACTGGCTGAAACGGTTGAAACAAGGGTTACAAAAAAGCGCCGATAATTTAACGGCGCAAATCGATAATCTTGTCAACAAACGCAAATTGGACACGCAAACAATTTCTGAATTGGAAGAAATTTTGATCGCTGGCGATATGGGCGTCAGTATGTCGGCACAAATCGTCGCGGAGCTGGCGCAAAATAAATTCGATAAGGAAGTCGATGGCGCAGAACTGCGCCAGGAACTCGCCGCCATCATCGCTGGTAAATTAAAACCTTATTCGCGCGTGATTGAGATTGATGCCGCAAAATCGCCATTTGTGATTTTAGTGATTGGCGTTAACGGCGCCGGTAAAACCACCACCATCGGTAAATTGACCCATCATTTAAACCGGCAGGGACATAAAATTATGCTGGCCGCGGCCGACACATTCCGGGCAGCGGCAACCGAGCAATTGGATGTTTGGTGCAAACGCACCGGCAGCGCCAGTTTTTTCTATAAACCCAATGTCAGCGATCCGGCCGCATTGGCGTACGAGGCGTTACAATCGGCGCAAGGCGCATTCGATGTTTTAATCGTCGATACGGCAGGACGCCTGCACACGCGGACCAATTTGATGCAGGAATTGGAGAAAATTCCGCGCGTCTTGAAAAAAATCGCCGCCGATGCGCCGCACGAAACATTTTTGGTATTGGATGCCACCACCGGCCAAAACGCGATCGCCCAAGTTGAAAACTTCCATAAATCCGTGCCACTGACCGGACTGATTGTTACAAAACTGGATGGAACCGCGCGCGGCGGAGCGATTTTGGCGATTGCCGAGAAAACCAAAATTCCTGTGGTCGCCATTGGCGTCGGCGAGGGGATTGACGATTTGCAGCCGTTCGATCCGATCGCATTTGCCAATAACTTGCTCGGCATTTAAATCAAATTGCCCGGAAAAGAAAATGGCACCGTCGTAAAACGGCGCCAAGAGAAGTGATGGAGCTAAGGAAAAATTTTATCCCACTGAAGGGAATTCCGTTGCGGCCGTCTTAGACCACGATATTGACGAGTGACCCCCGTTGCGATGCGCCTGCATATGCATTGCGCGCCATCTGTTTGGCCCGGTCATTTTGATCGACAACCCGGTCCAATTGCCGTTCCGGCTTGATCGCTTCCCGTGTAACAACCGGTGCACTGCTTCTTTGTTCTTGCCGGGAAACTTCCGGTTTAAATCCTTGAGTCGCTGTGCCAACGTTTGTGTACGGGGTGTTTGAATTAATTTGCATAATTTCATTCCCCTTATTTCTATCCATTTAACCGGAAAACGGTTGAGAACTGGTTAATCTGGAAAATCGGGGGGTATTTTGAATCTTCTGTGACATTTTAATATTTATTATTGTATTTCAATTACTTATTGATAGCGTGGGAATGCCTTGGTATGCATTTTTGGGTTAAAACCGCTGCCGGTTTTTTTAAGTGGCGTTTAGGTTTTCTCAACCTATTCCAGGCAAACTAAATTTAGGATTTTCAATTACTTCAGATTCCTTTGGGTTATCGAAAAAGGCGTGCCTGAGCAATGACAACAACACAGAATGTTCCTGTGGACTTACTGAATCTTGTGCATTTGGCCGAAACCAAATCCGCCGAAGGCCGCAATGAATTATTCGGCCAGCTGAGCAATATCATGATCGATGGCCAGGTTACATCGTCCGACCAGGAACGGGCGATGATGGTCGATATTTTAAATAAATTGCTGCACGAAGTTGAAATGCAGGTGCGCCAGTCTTTGTCCAGCAAACTCGCTCGCGATGCCAAGGCGCCCAAAGAATTGGTCGTCATGCTGGCCAACGATACGATCGATGTAGCGCGGCCGATATTGCTGGAAAGCGATTTATTGAATGATGACGAACTGTTGGAAATTATCAAGCACCGCACCCAAGAGCACCAAATGGCCGTCGCAATGCGCGAAAATGTATCCGAAGTCGTATCGAGCGCGCTGGTGGAAACGGGGCAAGAAGACGTTGTAACCACATTGCTGCAAAATCCGTCGGCGCAAATTTCGCAAGCTACCTTGGAATATCTTGTGGAACAATCGGAACGGGTGGATTCTTATCAAACCCCGTTATTGTCGCGCGCCGATTTGAAACCCGATTTAGCCAAGAAAATGTATGTCTGGGTGTCCGATACATTGCGCAAAAAAATCGTTGCGGATTATAAGGTCGATCCCGCCACCATCGAAGCCGCCATGCTGGAATCAGTGGGCGATGCTGTGCGCGATGAAGGCGCGGATTCCAATAAAAAGACCATGGAATTGGTCGAAGCCATCAGTAAGACCAAGGAATTGACTCCGGGTCTTTTGGCCAAAACATTGCGCGATGGCGAAATACCTTTATTTGTGGGCTTGTTCAGCAAAATGGTGGAGCTGGATATCGCCACCATGCGTAAAATAATTTTCGAGGCCGAGGGCGAAGTGATCGCGCTGGCTTGCAAGGCGATCGGTTTCGAGAATCATCAATTTTCCGATTTGTATAAATTGATCCGGATTACGCGGTCCGGATCGCGCGATGTGCGGATCAATGAAATGTCGCATTTATTGTCGTATTACGAGCAAATGAAAAAAGTCACCGCGCAAAATATTCTGCGCAGCTGGCAGCGCGATTCCAGTTACCTTGACAACATCAACAAGGGCGACAAGAAACAAGCCGCCGGGCAGGCGTTGCGCCTGAACAAGCCCGGCGATAAGAAATAGCGGGGAATATGATGGCCCGCACCCCAAAGAAAAAAACGGGTAAAAAAACCGGCAAAAAACCCGCCCCAAAAATAAAATCAAAATCTATTTCCCTGCACAAAAGCAAAGTGCCGGTTAAAATCGAACTTCCAAGCCTGAACAGCATTTTGGAAGAAACGACGGAACATGCCGGGCCGGTGCGAATTGCCGACATTAGCGGCAATATTCTCTACAAAAACCGGACCTATAAGGAAGAAATAGAAGGCGGCGCACTGGAGCCGGATGCGCCTGATTTAATTGAAATTATTCAGCAATTGGAAATGCTGAATAATGCTTTGTCGTTCGATCTGCGGGTCAATCGCGAAGGTAAAGTTTATGTTTATCGAACCACACACCGCATGGTTGCTTTATCCCGCACCACTGCTCGCGGCGTCATCAGTCAATTTCTGGATGTAACGGGCGAAGAACATATTAAATCGCGCCTGCAATTGACCCAGAGCCGCCTGGATGACGTGATCAGGCTGTCGTCCGATTGGGTATGGGAAACCGACGATCAATTGCGCCTGACGGTGACTTCGCAGCGTATTTATGAATTGCTGGGATTCCACCCCCGCGAAATTATCGGCTGCGGCTTATTTTCGCTAGGCAACGTCAATGCGAATGAAATGGATACCGTTACCGGAAAACCGATTGCCGTGCAGCGCCTGACGCCGTTCCGCAATCTAAGTTTTTACGTCACCGACCGCGTGGGAAAAATTCATACGCTGCAATTAAGCGGCATGCCGAATTTCGATCGCCTGGATGGAAAATTTTTGGGCTATCGCGGCACCGCGCGCGATATCAGCGATGAATTGACCGCGAAATCCCAAGCGGAATTGCTGGAACGACGTCTGGGCCACGCGATTGAAACCATGTCCGAAGGGTTTGCATTATTCGACAAAAACGGCCATCTGATCCTGATCAACGGCATGATCCGCAACTTCTTTAACGCCACCGAACATTTACTGAAACAGGGATTGCATCACACCGAATGGCTGCAACAAGCGGTTTTACGCCACGATGTCGATACGGGCGGAATGTCCGCGCAAGATTGGATCAACACGCGCAATCGGCATTTCATACAAACAGGCGCGCCGTTTGAATTCAAACTGGCGGATGGAAGATATTTATTGGCGCGCGATTACAAAACCGAGGAAGATGGCAGGGTTAGCATTTTCACCGACATTACCGAAATCAAGCACCGCGAAAATGAACTAACCGGCGCGCGGCTGGATGCGGAAAAAGCCAACAAGGCCAAGGGCGAGTTTTTCGCCAAAATGAGCCACGAATTGCGAACGCCATTAAATGCGATCATCGGTTTTTCCGATATTATGAAAGAAGAACAATTAGGCGCGCTTGGCAATCCTCAATACAGAATATATGCGCAGGATATTCACGATAGTTCCAGCCACTTATTGAACATCATCAATGATATTTTAGACGTATCCAAGGCCGAAGCCGGAAAATTGGAACTAGTGGAACAGAATGTCAGCGTTATTTCCGCGGTACAATCCACCATGCGCATGGTATGGCAAAAAGCGGAGTCGAACAATATCACGTTGGATGCCAGCGGCATCGATCCCAATATGGTGCTGCGCGTGGACAATAAAAAACTGCGGCAGATTCTGATTAATTTATTCTCGAATGCGGTCAAATTTACCATGCCTGGGGGATCGATTACCGCCTTTACCGACATTGACCGCGCCGGGAACCCGGCGATTCATGTGCGCGATACCGGCATTGGCATGAATGAAGACGATATTCCAAAGGCATTGACCGCATTTTCGCAAGTCAATAACCGCCTGACCCAAAAACACGAAGGCACCGGCCTTGGATTGCCGGTATGCGTCGCGCTGGCGGAATTGCACGGCGGTAAATTGAATTTGCAAAGCGCGCCTGGCAAAGGCACGACCGTATCGATTACCTTTCCGGCACAGCGTCTGGTGAAAATACCGGCATCTGCGCGCCCGGCGGCGGAATAACTATCCGGCTTTTTTCATCGGCGATTTTTTAAGCGCGGCAATGCCCGGCAATTCCTTGCCCTCCAGCCATTCCAAAAATGCGCCGCCAGCGGTGGATACATAAGACAATTTATCCATCACGCCTGCATGTTCCAGCGCCGATACGGTATCGCCGCCGCCTGCCACAGACAATAATTTTCCAGTCCCCGTCAAACGCGCGATTTCCTGCGCCACCGCGATAGTGCCGCGGTCAAATGGCGGCGTTTCAAAAACGCCAAGCGGCCCGTTCCACAATACGGTTTTGACATGCGCCAGTTTTTGCGCAATTTTCACGACGCTGGCCGGGCCAACATCCAAAATCATTTTATCGTTTGGAATCGCATTAACGGCGGCGATATCCGCGTGTACGTGCGCTTTTAATTCGGGCGCCACCATCGCATCGGTCGGCAACAAAATTTCTTTGCCCTGGGATTTTGCCTCAGCCAGGATTTTTTGCGCGATGCTGACCGATTCTTTATCCACCAGCGATTTTCCGACATGCAATCCCTGAGCCACCAAGAATGTATTGGCCATCCCGCCGCCAACGGTCAAAATATCGACCTTGGACAAAAGGTTGAACAGCACATCGACTTTGGTTGAAACTTTGGCGCCACCAACAATGGCCATTGCCGGACGCAAAGTATTTTCCAAGGTTTTTTGCAAGGCTTCCAATTCCGCTTGCAACAAACGCCCAACGGCGGATGGCAATAAATGCGCCAGACCTTCCGTCGAGGCATGGGCGCGATGCGCGGCGGAAAACGCGTCATTCACATAAAAATCGCCCAGTTCCGCCAGTTGCGCGGCAAAAGAAGGATCGTTTTTTTCCTCGCCAGCGTGGAATCGCACATTCTCGCATAACAAAATCTGTCCATTCGGAAGTTTCTGAATGGCCGCTTTTACAGGTTCGCCGACGCAATCATCCGCAAACGCCACCGGCTTGTTGCCCAACGCGCGGCTGAGTTCCGGCAACACAACAGCCAAAGAAAATTCCGGTTTTTTATGGCCATCCGGCCGGCCCAGGTGGGTCAGCAAAATCACTTTTGCGCCGCGCGCGGATAAATCCAAAATAGTTTTGGCCGATTTTTCGATTCTGGTTGCGTCGGTTATTTTCCCATCTTTAATCGGCACGTTATAGTCGACCCGCACCAGAACGGTTTTGCCGGCGACATTCAATTCATCGATAGTTTTATAATTGCCCATGCTCTTCTCCCTAAAATTTCATTTCGACGCTGACCGGAACATGATCGGATGGCTGTTGCCAATCGCGGGCGTCTTTCAATATGTGATACGATTTTAAATTATTTTTCAAGTTTGGAGATACCCAAATATGATCTAGCCTGCGGCCACGATCCGATTTGCGCCAATCCTGGTTGCGGTAACTCCACCAGGTATAAAGCTTCTGATCGGCGGGAACGAAATGCCGGACCGCATCAACCCAATCATTGGCCGCCTGCATTTTTAACAATGATTCGACCTCGATCGGGGTATGCGATACCACATCCAGCAATTGTTTATGCGACCAAACATCCTGTTCCAGCGGCGCGATATTAAAATCACCCAGCAAAATCCGGCCGGTTTTACCGCATTTCATTTTTTTCCAGAATTTGCCGACTTCAGCGACGAAATCCAATTTATGGCCGAATTTGTCATTCACCGCGCGGTCCGGAATATCGCCGCCGGCGGGGATGTATAAATTATGGATTTCCACGCCATTGGGCAAACGTCCGGAAATGCCGCGGCAGTCCTGTTTATCGCACCAGTAAGGCGTATCGATTTTCTCCAGCGGCACTTTAGACAGCAACGCCACGCCATTATAGGATTTCATGCCGGTAAATAATTGATGCGTATATCCGGCGTCTTTCAACGCCTGCCCGGGGAAAAATTCGTCCAGCGTTTTAGTTTCCTGTAACGCCAGCACATCCGGTTTTTGATCTTTTAGAAACTGCAGCACCAAGGGTAATCGCAGGCGAACCGAATTGATATTCCACGTGCTGACTTTTAACTTTTTCATCAAACAATCTTGGCTTTCAATTGCAGAAAACTATCCAACTTGGCCGCCAATATATCGCCTTTCTGAACGGCGTTGACGCCTTCGGGCGTGCCGGTAAAAATAAGATCGCCGGCCTTCAATTCTATGTATTGCGATAAATGGGCGATAATTTCAGGGATATTCCAAATCATATCGGATATTTTTCCATGCTGGCGCACGATGCCATTGACCTGCAATTCCATGCTGCAATGTTCAATTGTCGATATTTCTTTGGCCGGTATAATCGGCGATATTGGCGCGCCGTAATCGAATCCCTTGGCCATATCCCATGGCTGGCCTTTTTCCTTGGCTAAATTCTGCAAATCGCGCCGCGTTAAATCGAGGCCGAGAGCATAGCCAAACACCGATTTTCCAGCCGCGGGCGCGGACAAATTACTGCCACCAGAGCCCAAAGCCACCACCAGTTCAATTTCATGGTGCAGATTTTTAGTCATTAAGGGATAAGGAACGGCCACTTCTTGATCGAAGCTGGCGGCCACCAGCAATGTGTCATTGGGTTTGGTAAAAAAGAACGGTTCTTCCTTGGAATCGCCTTTCCATCCCATTTCCTTGGCATGGGCGGCATAATTGCGCCCGGCGCAAAACACGCGCCGCACCGGAAAATGGCCCGATTGGCCCAACACCGGAATTCCAACAATACCTGCGGTTGGCGGAAATATATATGGCATAACGCCAGATATAGCGCAGCATTGCCGTAAAATCTATGGGTTATTGATCGATGCGTTTATTCAACGGCCGGGGATCGTCGAATTTAAATATTTTCGGGTCGATATCCACGCCAGGTTCGGGATCTACCAGCGAAACCGTGGTCACAATATCTTGCGAATCGTGAATAACCCACCGCTTTAGCGTCAAGGGCTCGGCGTCAAATTGCAACGTCACTTGTCCGGCGCCAGGATCATCCTTGCCGATAAAAGAAACGGAAATTTCCCCGCGTTTTTTCTCAAACCCGGTCAGAATAATTTTGGGATCGTTGAATTCCACCTTGGATTTTAGGATTGGCGCCAACGGGGACGAATCGATCGAAGTATAAGTCACTTGTTCCAACTTGCCGTCGTAATAGACCAATTTTTTACCGTCGGAAACAAGTTCGATCGGTTTGTCGCCATCATAGGTGAAACGCAATTTGCTGGGCCGCGCCAAATAGACTTTGCCTTGCGCGGAATTGCCATTGCTTGATGCCTGCACAAACGTGGCGCGCATGGATTGAATAGAGTTCAGGTAATCTTCGATCTGATGAATATCGGCGATGTTTTGATCGTAAATGGGATTGGCCGCCTGCACCGGCAGGGCGCAGAAAACGGATAAAAGAATAATGCTAACAAAGCGGGAAATATGGGTCATAGTCCATATATAGTCCCGCCTTGTGGCAAAAGCGAGGCGATTCTCACACGCATAATATTGACAAGCAACGATAGGTCTCGTAGCTCTTTCTTAGAGAGGGTAATAATGAAAAAAGGCCAAAAAGCGAACAAAGTTCCGCCGGAGCAGCGTGTCGGAAGCTGGCTGAACGCCACGAAACCGCAATGGAAAAACGGAGATGTTGCCGTTGTTGCCGGCGTCAAAGTATTTGGGCCTTATACTTCCGAAGCAGACGCCACGGCAGATGTCCGCATAAAAACGCCGGGCCAGGATATTTTTATTGTGGATTTGCGCAATGCGGTACTGCCGCCTAAAAAACAATTCGAAAGGCCGCCCATCATAGCGCCTAAAAGACTCAGCGCCTTAAGCCTGAGAGAAATGATGGATGAAAGAAAAAGAACTAAATCTTAACCATACATTTGTTCTTCGGATTCGATCAAAATCTCGCGTTTGCCGGTGGCATTGGCGGGGGAAACGATCCCGCGCGCTTCCATATCGTCCATAATCCGCGCGGCACGGTTATAGCCGATCGCCAAATGACGCTGAATGAAAGATGTCGATGCCTTGCGTTCGCGCATAACAAGCTGTACCGCCTGACGGTATAATTGATCGCCGCCATCGTCGCTGCCGTCGATGGATGCAAATCCGGCTTCTTCTTCCTCGTCCTGCGTGACCGATTCCAGATAGCTTGGCTGGCCCTGATCGCGCAGGAATTTGGCGATCGATTCGACCTCGGCATCCGAAACATACGGTCCGTGCACGCGGGTAATGCGTCCGCCGCCGGCCATATATAACATATCCCCCTGACCCAATAATTGTTCCGCGCCAGGTTCACCCAGAATCGTGCGCGAATCGATTTTCGATGTGACTTGGAACGAAATACGGGTCGGGAAATTCGCCTTAATCGTGCCGGTAATAACGTCGACCGACGGGCGTTGTGTCGCCATAATCAAATGAATGCCGGCCGCGCGCGCCATTTGCGCCAGGCGCTGAATCGCGAATTCAATATCTTTGCCCGCCGCCAGCATCAAATCGGCCATTTCATCGACCACCACCACAATCAGCGGCAGATGATTCAAATCCAGCGGTTGATCTTCGTATACCGGTTTTCCGGTTTCAGGATCGAATCCGGTTTGCACCTGACGTGATAGAACCTCGCCTTTTTTGCGCGCTTCAGCCAGGCGCAAATTATATCCTTCGATATTGCGCACGCCCAGTTTGGACATCGCCTGATAGCGGTTATTCATTTCCTTGACCGCCCATTTCAACGCCACAATCGCTTTTTTCGGATCGGTTACGACCGGCGTCAATAAATGCGGAATATCCTGATACACCGACAGTTCCAGCATCTTTGGATCGATCATGATCAATTTGCATTTGTCCGGCGGCATGCGGTACAGCAGCGACAAAATCATCGTGTTAATGGCAACCGATTTGCCCGATCCGGTCGTACCCGCGATCAATAAATGCGGCATGCGCGCCAGATCGGCGATAATCGGTTCGCCGCCGATATCCTTGCCCAGAATCAATGGCAGTTGATATTTTGGCGCATCCGCATCCGACAATTCCAATAATTCCCGCAGATAAATCGTTTCACGCGAGGCGTTTGGCAATTCAATGCCAAGCACGCTGCGCCCTGGAACCATTGCGATACGCGCCGACAGCGCGCTCATATTCCGGGCGATATCGTCAGCCAATCCGATCACGCGCGCCGCCTTGGTGCCGGGCGCCGGTTCCATTTCATATAGTGTAACGACAGGACCTGGGCGCACCCGCACCACCTCGCCCTCGACGCCGTAATTTTGCAGGACAGATTCGAGCATGCGCGTATTGGCCTCGATCGATTCGCGCGACTGGCCGTCATTAGCCGCTTTTTTCGCGCCCAGTTTTAGCAAATCCAATGGCGGCAGTTGAAAATCGTCGGAAGATAAATCCAACTGCTGCTGACGAAATTCCTTCGGTTTGGTTTTTTTCGCGGCCTGTTCCACCAACAATGGTTTTTTCTTGCGCGGCGGCGGTTTCGGCAATTCCAGTTTTTCCGGTTTTTTCTCCGGCTCTTCTTCCGCTATTATTTCTTCGATTTCTTCTTCGCTGGATGCGAACAACATTTTCATCTGCGCATATAGCCAAGAAGATGCCGCCGCGATTTTACGCGCGGCATAAACACTGACCGCCGCGATAATCTGTCCGTAATAAGCCCATTCTTCGGCCGACAAACCGGCGGACCATACCAACAACGCCGCGCCAACAGTGCCGTACAGGACGCCAATACCCCAAATAGCGCCAGCGCCCATAAAAGAAAATAATGGCAGGCTTTGCGCCAATACCAATTGGCCAAGCCAGCCGCCAAGCCCGCTTGGAAACGGCCATAAGGCCGGCGTGGCTAAGGTTGCCATCGCGCCGCTGAACAATAATAAACCCACCGGCAATAAAATCGCGCGCAACCACCCGGCAATCATTTCCAATTGCGCCAATTGCCGCCAGCCCCAAACGCACAGTAAAATCACCGGCGGCCAAATGGCGAATCCGAACGACTGCAACAAAAAATCCGACAAATAAGCGCCAAAATTTCCAAACCAATTGGCAGCATCGGTATCGCTGGCGGTATTAAACGATGGATCGGTGGAAGAATACGAAATCAGGGACAGGGCCGAGGTAACGCCAAACACCAAGCATAGCGCGCCCAAAATATACGATTCGTACTGGTTATAAATTTCGGCGATATGGGCCATCATTTTGGCGCGCATTGATTTCTTTTTCTTTAATTTGGTCATATCCGGAATCTTTCCTAAATCGCTTGGCCAACCCTGCCTTTGGCTTTATAGTATAGACTGGGCGCGGGGCGCGCGCCTAGATCATTTTCGCAAAAAGATATAATCATGGCCGTAAGACGCAACATAAAAACCAACCCAAGGCACAATTTTGATTGCTTGATTTTAGGCGCGGGGCCGGTTGGCGCTACGGCCGCTTTATTGTTGGCGAATCAAGGGTTTTCGATCGGAATTATCGACCGGCAGGATCCGAAAACGGTATTAAAATCCGGTTTCGACTGGCGCACCACCGCGCTTAGTTACGGCAGCCGCGCAATTTTGGATCAAGCGGGGATATGGAAGAATCTGGCCGGAAAATCGGAACCGATTTTAGAAATTGAAGTGATCGATGGAAATGGCCCGGTGCATTTGGATTTTGGCAAAACCGAAACCCATGGCGCGGCGATGGGCCATATTGTTTTAAATCTGGATTTGCGGCGCGAATTATTCGCCGCCTTGCAAGACCACAAAAATATAGAATTATTGGCCCCTGTCGATGTGCGAGCCATGCGGCCAGATTCCGCCAAAATTGAAATTGATTTATCGGATGGCAAAAAATTATCGGCGGCATTGTTAATTGCCAGCGACGGCCGCGGATCGCGGGCACGGACAGAATGGAATATTCCAACGCGGCAATACGATTATCGCCATCATGCGGTCATCGCCAGCCTGACCCATACCAAACCGCATCACAATGTGGCTTATGAATGTTTTTTGACCTCAGGCCCGCTGGCGTTGCTGCCGATGCAAGACATAAACGGCAAACACGCGTCCTCGCTGGTGTGGAGCGAGTCGCCGGAAAAGGCCCAAGCCTTGATGGATCTAAGCGATGAGGAGTTTTGCGGAATATTGCAGGATCGGTTCGGCGATTATTTGGGCGAATTTGCGCTGGCCTGCGACCGGCAGAAATATCCGCTAAATCTGATCGTTGCCAAAAAAGTTTACGGACAACGCATGGTGTTGATCGGCGATGCCGCGCATGGCATTCATCCGATTGCCGGGCAAGGATTGAATTTAGGGTTCCGCGATATCGAGGATTTATCGCAATCCCTGAGCCGCGCAAAAAAATTGGGATTGGATTTGGGCGGCGATACGGTGCTGAAAAATTACGCCCGGGGCCGCGAATTCGATGTTGCCAGCATGATTGCGGCAACCCACGCGTTAAATTGGCTGTTCGGGGTCGATCATGCCGCGATGCGCGGCATTCGCGGCATCGGATTGAAATTGGTAGATTATATCCCGCCGCTGAAACGCGCCTTTGTCAAACGCGCGATGGGGGATTTTTAAATTTTCCGCGCTTCGTCGACCAGCATGATTGGAATACCGTCGCGAATCGGATAGGCCAGGCCAGCCTCGCGCGAAATCAATTCCTGTTTTTCGCGGTCATATTCCAATTTTGCCTTGGTCATAGGGCACACCAGAATTTCCAGCAGCCTTGGATCGACTTCGGTTTTTTGCGGACGTTGCAATAGGGCCATCGAAAATCTCCTTATTGTTTTTTGCGGCAATCTTTATCGTGCGCCGCCATACTTAATAAACACGAAATAATCTTGGCGCGTTCGGCCAGATTCGGCGCTTCCAATAATGCCTGCTGTTCCTGGCAACTGAACGGGCAAACCATGGCAAGCGTGTTCACCAGCACATAATCCGGCGCGCCTTCGATCATGTGCCAATCGGCATCCATTTTACAGCGTTTCAAATATTGCTTTAAATCCGCCAGAATCGGCGCGCGGTCGATTTTTTCATTCGGCTCATCGGTGAAATCGCGTTTATATTTTGTAAAATCCACATTGGCCTGGCGATATCCCCGGTCGGTCAAATCGTCCGACAATAAATCGAATCGCGCCACGCCATGCAGGGTTATTAAGATCCGGTTGTCGTTGGTTTCGGCAAAAGACGATATTCGCCCGGCGCATCCGGTTTTGAATAAGGCGCAGCCATCTTCCATCGATTCTTCGTCTTTGGGGCGGATCATGCCAATCAAGCGCGTTTCGGTGCGCATCGCATCCAGAATCATATTCACATAGCGCGGCTCGAAAATATTCAACGGCAATTGTCCACCAGGCAGCAATAACGCGCCCGGCAATGGGAAAATCGGGATCTGTTTCGGCAGATCTTCGAATTTGGCCTTGAATCGTTCAAAACAAGTCATGCCGTTCACGAAAATAAAATCGACGATAGTTTGCGCCGCGTATCGCCGGCCAGCGGATGATCGAACCCGAGCGTGTCGAGAATTTTCACGATTTTCTGCCGGGCCGCTTCTTCGTTCCATTTGCGGTCGAATTTGATCGATTGCAGCAAAATTTCAATTGCCGGCTCCATTTTATTCGCCGCCGCATAAGCGCAAGCCAGATCCAATCGCGCTTGCTGATCTTTTGGATTTTGTTTTACTTTTTGTTCCAACGCCGCTGTATCATTATTCGCGCCACTGGATAATTCCAAGGCGGCGATCAGAGCCATTACATCGGGCAAATGCCACAGTTTTTCCGGGATTTTATTCAGTATGTCTTGCGCGCGCGCCGCATCGCCGCTTTTCAGAAAACATAATCCCAATCCCGCCAGCGCCAGGGTATTTTCCGCATCATTCGATAAAATTTGTTGATACAGCATCGCCGCGCCCGCGACATTGCCGGCATCCAATTCCGTCTTCGCGGCTTTTAATGTGTCTTCGGTATTTTGTTTGCCTTCGCCGCCAAGCAAGCGATCGACAAACGCGCGCAATTCACGTTCCGGGATCGCGCCCATGAATGCATCGACCGGCTGGCCGTCTTGAAACGCGTACACCATCGGCACGGATTGCACACCCAATTGCGCCGCGAGTTGTTTATTCTGATCGATATCGATTTTGACCAATTTCACTTTGCCGCCAAAATCGCGCACGATTTTTTCCAATACCGGCGTCAATTGTTTGCATGGTCCGCACCAGGTGGCCCAGAAATCGACCAGCACCAGAGCGGTCTTGCTCGCTTCCAGCACGTCTTGCACAAAAGTCGGGATCGATCCGTCTTTGATCAAGCCATTGGTTTTATTTTCTAAAGTAATTGCTTCCATAGTATTGGTCATACGCATAATTTGGTGTTTATCCCTGTAAAAACAAGGGCAAACTAGCGCATATGCTTAGGCAGCACAATCGACAATCATCGGTTCGTGCCCTGTCGCACGCAGAAATTTCAATAAATCGTTCGCCGCAATAGTGGTGGTATAATCATTGCGCATCGGGTGATAGCAAACCAGATCCGCCTTTGGGATAGACTGGTCCAATACCACCTGCACCTTGGGCGGATTATCGTGCATTACCGCAAACGGCGTTACCGACCCCGGTTTAACCCGCAAGGTCGATTCCAGCAATTCGGGCTTGCCGAACGATAGCCGGGCAGAGCCAATTTTCTTTTCCAGCCGGTTTAGATCGGCTCGAATATGAAAGGGAATGACCACCAACCACAATTTATCTTTTTTATCTTTTAAAAACAATGTCTTACAATGAAGTCCGGGGATGCGATCATGCCATTGCAGCCCTTCTTCGACAGTAAAGAAGGCTGGGTGGTTGATTGTTTGTTGATTAATACCTAAATCTTTTAAATATTGTAATAATTCGTCCATTGCTATAAAACCGTATATATTAGAGAAACAAATAAGGCTGCGCCAGACAGCCCCGAGGGACCAAAATGGATAACGACAGAAATGCACTACTGCGAGCAGGCACAAACCGCACCATCGCCGCCAAGGTCGATGGGCAGACAGTGACTTTACCTATAATTTTTAGCGTTGAAAAGGGACGGGACGGCGATTGGTGTTATGTAGAAAATGGGGTTTGGGACAATTTTTTTGCGCCAACCATCGCCGCATACAAAGCCACACCCCAAAATCCAATTATTGGTGAAATCCTTGATGAATGGGAAAAATCCCATAATCCTCACGGTCCGTTGTTGGTCGATCCTGTGTTGAAAAATGTTTGGACTTATTTTCCAGTGGCTGCATTAAATCAATCCATCCATAACCCCAGCCGGTTTATGGATGATAAAGTTTTTGTGGCGATGGCGGACTTAATGGCCAGCGCGGCGGCAAAGGCGGAACAGCGCGGGTTGGAAAAACCAGAATGCGCGCCTTTTTTAAAAATCGCCGAAACAATAGCGACACAGCGTGAAAAGCAACACCGCATCCGCGCATTGGTCGCTAGAGGAAGGCGCCGCCAAAAACTGAAAAAAATAACCATCGCCGCCGGTTTGGGAATCTTAGCGACCGCGATTATCGCCTATAATATATTGTCGGATCCATATAGAGATGCCTCCGAAGCAATAAGGGAGCCCGTCAAAAAGCCGAAGCCGCCAAAACAAAAAGAAACGCCCGTCGCAAACCCTTCAGGCACAGAACCAAAATTGAACCCCAGATCCGATACCTTTCCCGACCCGGCAATTATTGTCGCAAGGCGGCAAACAAATAGCAGAGTTTTATAAATGCTCATTACTGAACTAACGACAAACAAAATCCGGCCATGCAATTCCGTATTATTTGGTCCAAATGCTGTTTTAAAGATTCCAAATCTTGCCTGTGAAAAAATGGGCGTGGACGGCCGGCAAGAAACCCTTATAGGATTTAACGAAAAAGATTGGGAGCAATTTTTTGGGCCACTTATTACCGAAGGACTCGCAACCCAACCCGCCCCCCTGTTTCAAACACTAACGAGTCTGTTAACGCCAAATCAACGGGTAAAAATCTCTGGGGCATTTGGAACGTTAAATAACATTATACCCGACAATAATCATGTTCGATGGATGCCGGAACGCACTTTGAGTGAATTGGCGCCCTTGTTTTATGTTATAAGTGAAAGCAAGGAAGCCTTATCCGATGCTAAATTGGCTCCATTGGCAAGGTCTATTCAACCATTGCTCTCTTCGGATAAAATATGGTGGTTTTTGGCCGCGGCCACTATTATAACGAGTGTGTTGTTGCTATGGGGCGTGGCGCGTTCCGTAAGAGCCAATGAGATACCGAAATTTCCGCAACCATCCCATCCTGTATTTCCCGCACCCCAAGATCAAAAAAATATCAAACCCGATGCCCCAAAGCCAACACCCAGCCAATGGGCTTGCAATTTGCGGCGCCTAACTAACAAAACCGGCAGAGCACGATAAAGATATAAAATCCAATATTTTCCGATACTTGATCTATATTCTAAAGGCTTGCCAAACAAGGGTGATTCTGGTATCCATACTGCTCTGTTTTTATAAGCGGGTATAGCTCAGCGGTAGAGCATCACGTTGCCAACGTGAGGGTCGAGGGTTCAAATCCCTTTGCCCGCTCCAGTTTCCGGCCATTTTAATAACATATTGCCGATTTTCTTTTTGCGTTTGCAAAACGTAACTGTTGTTTAATCTTCTTTTCATCAAAAATTTTCTTATTATAAGCGCGATTTTGCCCCGTATTGGGCTTCGTGCTATATAATCCATTAACCATAAGTTACAGGATCTCGTCCGATGTCCAAACCCGCCCCCGCTTTAAAGCACGCCGCCATGCCCGAACAATCCCTGCGCGAAGAAATTATCAGACAAGCCGCAAGCCGGTTCAAAGGCGCCGAGGCGAAAGCATTTGCCCAATTTTCGCCGATTTATATTTATGCCATCAATTCCGAAGATTTGAATCAAGCTCATATACCGTTATTTGCCTATGCCGTCGCGCAATTGTGGCAAACCGCGCTGGATCATAAGGGCAAAAAACAATCCGTAAGGATTGAATTGGCCAACAGCAAAAAAGATGGGCCGGAATATTCGTTAATTGAAATTGTCGGCGAAGACATTCCATTTTTGGTCGATTCCACCACCAACGAATTGCACCGCCTGGGAATAGAGATCGAAGCCGTGGTTCACCCGACCGCCTATATCGAGCGGGACGATAAAACCATCAAGGCCGTTTATCCGCCAAAACACATTCAAAAGGTCAACCCGAAATCCGGCGGCCAACGCATGTCGTTTATTCAGTTTATTATTAAAACGCCGGCGGTGGATCTGGATATTAAAGACATAAAGGCCAACTTAACGCGGGTTTTGAACGATGTGGCCATCGCGGTTGCGGATTGGCAAAAAATGCGCAAGAAATTGGGCGATATTATCGCCGAAATGCCGGCCGGCATTCCAAGCCCAGCGGAACGCGAAGAGGCGCGCCAGTTTTTAGAATGGCTTGACCAGGATCATTTCACGTTTCTGGGTTATCGCGCCTATGATTACCCCAAAACGGGAAACCGTAACAAAATCAGCGTCGTCGATAATAGCGGCCTTGGCGTTATCACCGATCCCGCTTTTCGCGTATTCGGCGATTTGCGCGACAGGGATGCCGACCATCCCGAGGTAAAAGCCTTTGTATCGGAAAAATCCATTATTTCGATCAGCAAGTCCAATGCCACATCCAGCGTGCACCGTACCGTGCCGATGGATACGGTTTCCATCAAGCGGTATGACAAGGAAGGAAAAGTCGTCGGCGAACACCGGTTCGTCGGATTATTTACATCGCTGGCTTATTCCCGTAATCCGCGCGATATCCCGTTGTTGCGGCAAAAAGTGGACAATATTTTAAAACGCACGGGATGGAGCCCGACCGGACATAAAACCAAAATTCTGGTCGACGTATTGGTATCGTTCCCGCGCGACGAATTGATTCAGATCGACGAAGACGAATTATTTTCCATCGCCATGGGCATTGCCCGGATTCAAGAGAAAATCAGAACGGCTTTATTCGTTCGCCGCGACAAGTTGGGCCGCCATTATTCTTGCCTGATCTTCACGCCGCGCGAGAATTTTACTTCCGGCCTGCGCGAAAAATTCGGACAAACTTTGGAAGAAAGGCTTGGCGGCAAGATCCGCAATTATTACACGATGCTTAGCGATCAGCCGTTGGCGCGGATTCATTTCATCATAGATTGCGACAAAAACCCGCCGGAATCGGTCAATATCGGGCATATTGAAAAAGAAATGGCGGAAATGGCCCGATCCTGGTCGGATCGTTTACGCGAAGCGGTATTGGATAGATTCGGAGCGGACAAAGCGCCAGCCATACTGCGCCGCTATGCCGCCGCATTCTCGTTAAAATACCAAAACACTTATGGCCTTAAAGACGCCATGGCCGATATTGAAAACACCGATGCGACCTTGGCATTGGCGAAAACTTCGGAAATCATCGTTCACATTTATCCAAACGGCGATGCCGGAACGGGCGAATGCGGCGTGGCGTTGTATAAAAACGGCGCGCAATTGGTATTGTCGGAAATTCTGCCCAGCCTGGAAAATATGGGGTTCCGCGTTCTCAGCGAAACCGCCATGCCGGTGACCCCCACCATTGACGGCAAGACGGAAACCGTATGGTCGCACGATTTAACCGTCCAGCGGTTCGACCGCCAGCCTATCGACGTCGATAAATTGCGGGACAAGTTCACGGCTGCGCTTGCCGGCGTCTATAGCGGCGAATTCGAAGACGACGGATTCAACCGTCTGATTGTCAGCAATAACATGACCGCGAGAGAAGTGGTTATTTTCCGGTCTTACGCCAAATATTTGCGGCAAATCGGTTTTACCATTTCGCAAAATTCGATCGAACGCTGCCTGGCCAAGCACGCGGACATCACCAAGGATCTGCTGAAATTGTTCTATGCGTACTTCGATCCGAAATCCGGCGGCGATTCGTTCACGGCGGCCAAATTGCAGGCCGACATTCTGATCAAGCTCGACAAGGTAACCAATGTCGACGAAGACCGGATTATGCGCAAATTCCTGAATTTGATCTCGGCCAGCTTGCGCACCAATTTCTTTCAGACAGGCGCTGAAGGCCGGCCAAAAAATTATTTCTCGGTTAAATTATCCAGCCGCGATATTATCGATCTGCCGGAACCGAAGCCATGGTGCGAGATTTTTGTCTGCTCGCCGCGGATGGAAGCGATTCATTTGCGCGGCGGCAAAGTGGCGCGTGGCGGCATCCGCTGGTCCGACCGCCGCGAGGATTTCCGCACCGAGGTGCTAAGCCTTGTTAAGGCGCAAATGGTGAAAAACACCGTTATCGTGCCGGTTGGGTCCAAAGGCGGTTTCGTTTTAAAGCAGCCGCCGGAAGATAAAAAAGCGTTATCGGCCGAAGTTACCGAATGTTATAAAACCATGATGCGCGGCATGCTGGATATCACCGACAATTTGCAAAATGGCAAGGTGATCCCGCCGCAAAACGTTGTCCGCCGCGATGCGGACGATCCGTATCTGGTTGTGGCGGCCGATAAAGGCACCGCGAAATTTTCCGATACCGCCAATTCCGTTTCCGCCGAATATGGGTTCTGGCTGGGCGATGCCTTCGCATCGGGCGGATCGGCGGGATACGATCACAAGGAACTTTCCATCACTGCGCGCGGCGGCTGGGTTTCCGTGATGCGCCATTTCCGCGAAATGGATGTCGATATACGCAAAACCCAATTCAGCGCCATCGGCGTTGGCGATATGGCAGGCGACGTATTCGGCAACGGCATGCTGCAATCCGATCAAATGAAACTGTTGGCGGCGTTCAATCATGCGCATATTTTTGTCGATCCGAATCCAGATCCGGCAAAAAGTTACAAGGAACGCAAACGGTTGTTTGAAAACCCGCAACTGAGCTGGGCGGATTACGACAGCAAAACCATTTCCAAGGGCGGCGGCGTATTTGGCCGCGATAAAAAGAAAATAACCTTGTCGACCGAAGCGCGCGCAGCGTTGCAAACCGAACAGTCCGATTTCACCCCGGCAGAATTGATTCAAACCATTTTGCGCGCACCGGCGGATTTATTATGGCTTGGCGGCATAGGCACTTTTGTCAAGGCGTCCCATGAAAGCAATTCCGACGTCGGCGACCGCGGCAACGATAATCTGCGCATAAACGCCAAGGAGCTGCGTTGCAAAATAGTGGGGGAAGGCGCGAATTTGGGATTCACGCAATTGGGCAGAATCGAATACGCGCTTTCGGGCGGACGCAACAATACCGATGCCATCGACAATTCCGGCGGCGTCGATTGTTCCGACCATGAAGTGAATATTAAAATCCTACTGAGCCGTGTCGAACAGGACGGCCGCTTGACACGCAAGGATCGCGATAAATTATTGAAACAAATGAGCGTCGAGGTCTGCGATCTGGTTTTGCGCGACAATTACGAGCAAACCATGGCATTGTCCTGCATGGTTTCCGAAAGCGCCGAAATGCTGGATGAATATGCGCGCCATATCCGCATTCTAGAAAAAAGCGTCAAGTTAAGCCGCACGATTGAATATTTGCCCAGCGACGAGGAAATCGCCGAACGCAGCATGGCCAAGCAAGGCCTGACCAGGCCGGAATTGGCGGTTCTGCTGGCCTATACCAAAATGGGCCTGTATGACGCGGTATTGGCCAGCACCGTGCCGGACGATCCGGCGCTGGAAACGGACTTGCGCCGTTATTTCCCCAAAGCGCTGCAAGATAAATATGCCAAGGATATCGGCAAGCATGCGCTGCGCCGCGAAATTATCGCGACGTGCCTTGTCAATTATATGGTCAACCGCGTTGGGATTCTGTTCGCGCATAACATTTCCGAAATCACCGGCAGCGATACCGCCGAAGTCATCCGCGCCTATATCGCGGTGCGGGAATTGTTCGGATTGGACGAAGTATGGAGCGAAATTTGCGCGCTGGATTACAAAACCAAGCCGGTCGTGCAAATTCATATGATCCAGGCGCTGAACCGGTTTGTGGAACGCGCCACCATCTGGTTCCTGCGCAGCCGGAAATCCAAGCAGACTTTGGATCAGGTGTTGGCCATTTATCAAAAACCGATTATGCAAATTCAAGCCAATTTGCGCAAAATCCTGCCAAGCCACGATTTGAAAATTTTGGATCGAAAAGCCAAGGATTATGCCGAACAGAATGTGGTAAACGGCTTGGCGTCGCGGGTGGTATTTATCCGCATGCTGGGCGGCATTGGCGATGTGATCAATATTGCCGAGACCACCAAAAAGCCGGCCAGCGACGTAGCCGGACTTTATTTCATGATTGGCGAACGGTTTGGCCTGGATTGGATGCGCCGCGCGGCGAGCAAAATCAGCCGATCCAGCGCCTGGCAAGCAAGAGCGGTGAGCAGCTTGATCGACGATTTATTGGGTCTTCAGGCGCGCCTGACCAAAGAAGTCGTGCGCGAAGTGGGCGCCGGCGAAAAATCGTTGCAGGAATTTATCGATGACCGCGCACAGATTGTTGCGCCAATCGATGCGTTACTGGCGGAAATCCGCGCGGTCAGCAATCTCGATACCGCGATGATCACGGTGGCGATCGCAAAAATCCGGACGCTGTTGGTTTAAGAGCCGCTTATCCGCGCTTTTTGGATTTTGCGGTATCGACAGCCCCAACAGGCACTGGTTCCGCCTTTTTTAAGGCAGTGACAAAAGCTTTGTCCGCTTTAGCGCTATTGCCCAGTTTTTCGCCGTAAGCCACTATATTGGCGGAAAATCCGTTACGCAATTCATCCGTGGTCATGCCAAGTTCCCGGCATTTCCGCAGATCGGCGGCCGTTGGCAAGGGACTGGTTTTTCTGTTTTTTATTTGCGCACCCATGATTTTGGCAAAATTAACCCGGTCCCCGTTATGGGATGCTTCCGTGCCGGTTACGGCTTTTAATTTTTTCATTTGTGCCGTAACTACATCCCCCAAATCGGGCGCGGCATGAGAATCCGCAAAAACTATTGCCGCAAGGCTGGCCAAAGCGCGGCTATATTCGGGCGAACCGGCGGCTTTGTCCTTTAATGCGGTGTGAATAGCGGCCATGTCCGTTAACAAATCCGCAGCGACTTGGTTGGTCGGTTGCGGCAAAACGCCGGTGATATTGGCGTCCATAAGCGGACCGGACATTCCAGAAACCAATACCAAGCCAGCCCCGGTCAGAACCACACCGCTAATTATTGGACCAGATGAACCGGCTAACATCATATCGCCGTTCAATAATGTCAGGTTTGCTTGTTGGGGGAGCCCAACCACTGCTGGTTCACGTACCTCTTGTCCGCTAGGTTTTTTAGGCTCTTCTATGATCACTGGGCTTTCGGCGGCGGGTTTCTCCATTCCGATAGCAGCCATTGCCGCCGCACTTAAATTTAAAGGGATACCCGCGCGTTTGCAAATATCTGCGCAATACTCCAACATTCTTTTTGCTGTGGTGCCTCCAGCGCCATCCTGTACAATTTCGCCCAATCTTTCCGCTAGGCTTTTCATGGCTTCGTTATCTTTAACAGTGCGGGCAAAATCAAAAAGCCGGCCTATCGTATCCGCTTCTTTAAATGGATTGTCATAATTGGTTTTTCCCATTACGATCCGCCGCCGTAAATCGTGAAAAAGATCCCTGGCGTTTTGCGTATTTCTTTCCAAATCGCCGCTGGCTTCTTTCATGATTAAATGCCTGGAACCCGCCAGAACCTGGGATTGCAATTCTTCAATGCCTGCAAAAACTGCTTCCGGCAATCTACCGGTGGTTATTCCATCAATAGCGTGCCTTGATTTAATCGCCGATTCCGTATCGCTGAGAATTTGCAGAGACAACCTTAGATCTCCGCGCGCAACGGCGGTTTCCAACAAGCGTTTGCGTACATTCTGGCATTGATTGGCGACATCGGAAATTTTTAATGCTTCATATTTTGCTAAAATACGATTAATAACCGGATAGGCGTCCGATATCTTGTAACTATCGCTGGCTTGCCGCTCGCTTGTGAAAAAACTTTCTATTTCGGCAAACGCCGCTTTTAACGATGGATCGATGACCGATGATTTTACCGTATCGTCTTTTGCGCTTGCTGCGTTACCAACAACAGTATCCGAAATTATTTTATGCAAATCCAGGCGTATGAGTGTGGTGGGAGGATTCTTGTTTCCTTGCCTTGCTATTTTATCCAAAACCTGATTGGCCGCAGGTACGATAACCTCCTTTGCGATCACAGATCGTGGAAATTCTTTAGACTTTGCAAGGTACTCCAACAGTCCGTTACTATCGTTGGATTTAGAAGCGGCGATATCCGCGACGCGTTTTATTTGCCTTTTAAGGCCGGATGGAATTTTTAATGATCCATTCGCGTCCTTCTTATTGATATCCAATTTGCCGGTTAATAAAGTTATCGCCTGGTCCCACGCATCGGCAGTGCCCCGTCCCTCCGGCTGGCCGTTTCTAAAAACAACGGTGGTTTTTTCCAATTTCGCCAAGGGAGCCCAAATTGTGCCAAACAGCGCGTCTGATATGGCGCGCAACGGCGGCTCTATTGGAATATCCAACCCTATAAAAGGAATTTTCATAACACTTACCTCATAACCCCTAAACCATTCAGGTCTTAAAATTGATAATGAATCCCTGATGCGGCTCTATTTTGTTAATTTTTATACGGTTACATGAATGGCGATTAACCAGTCGCACAAGCATGTTACCTGCAAGCCTTATGATTGTATCTTTTTAGAAGACATTCGTCAAGCGGCCATTTTTTGATGCTTTTCCAATGTCTTAGCCACCGGCGCGTAAGATTTCCGATGGTGCGTTGTTATACCGTAACGATCCATGGCCGTCAAATGGGTTTTGGTGGCATAGCCGGAATTATCCCCCCATCCATAATGGGGAAATTCGACCGCCAATTTTTGCATGATGCGGTCGCGCGTTACCTTGGCAATAATGGACGCCGCCGCGATGCACAAATATTTATCATCGCCGCCCACCACCGCCTCGCCAGCAATTTTAACATCCGGCAACCGGTTGCCATCCACCAGAATTTTTTGCGGCGCCGTAGCCAGCGATTCCACAGCGCGTTTCATTGCCAGCATCGTCGCCCATAAAATATTCAGTTGGTCAATTTCCTCGACGCTGCATTCGGCAACAGCAGAAACGCAATGCTCCGTTAGATGCGAAAATAAATAATCGCGTTTTTGGGCGGTCAATTTTTTGGAATCTTTAATTTGTTCGGCCCAGGAATATTTTTCGACACCGTTCGGCAATATCAAGGCGGCGGCAACCACCGGCCCGGCGCACGGGCCCCGCCCGGCCTCATCAACACCGGCTATATAATAAGGGGTTAGGGTATTGGGTGATGGGTTTTGAGAAACTAGAAGCATGCGCCACCATATCCGCCTCTTTTCCTAAACCCAAACCCCAAAACCCATTACCCGGCTATAATATCCCCAATTCTTTGGCGCGTTTCTGCAAATCCTGCAAATCGGCCCAGGAATCTTTTTTATAGGCGGGGGTGCGCAATAAAAATGCCGGGTGATAGGTCAATAAAGTCGGGATAGGCGCATGATTGGGCGACGGCGTAAAATCCATCCACGACCCGCGCATTTTCATGATGCCGTCCTTGACTTCGAACATCGCCTTCATCGCGGTGCCGCCCAAACAAACCAAAATTTTTGGATTGATCAATTCAATATGCCGGCGCACGAACGGCATGCAGGCCGCCATTTCTTCGGGACTGGGCGTGCGATTGCCCGGCGGACGCCAAAATAAAATATTGCTGATATAGGCATTGTTGCGCCGGTCCAATTGAATGGCCGCCAGCATTTTATCCAGCAATTGCCCTGCCTGGCCGACAAATGGCAAGCCCTGGCGGTCTTCTTCCGCGCCCGGCGCCTCGCCGATAAACATGATTCCGGCTTTGGGGTTGCCATCGGCAATCACCGTGTGCGCCGCGGTGTTTTTAAATGCAATCGCATCGAATTTTTCAATTGCCGCGCGCAATTCATCGAGATTATTGGCGGACTTTGCCAGGGACTCGCCATCGTAATTGCCGGACATGGTCGGCGCGGCCTCAAACAGCGACTTTTTGGCGGCCACGCCCATATCCTTTGGCGCGCTTATCGGCTCGGCAAAAGCGATGGCGGGGCCAGAATTATTAACCGGCTTGGTGGCAATAGGCGATTTGGATTTGAAACGGTAAAGCCCAATAGGGGTTTCCGCCGCTTCATCCTCGACGCCCATGGAATGCAGCCATTGCAGTTGTTGCCTGGGGGTTTGCATGCGGCCAAGACTAGCACAGGCCGTCCAATTGGTCTATATTCCAATCATGTCCGATAGCATGCAATTCGATGTGGTAATTGTCGGCGCGGGGCCATCGGGCCTTGCCGCCGCAATCCGTTTAAAACAACTGGCCAAACAAAAAGGCGCCGAGATTTCCGTTTGCGTTCTTGAAAAAGGCGCGGAAGTCGGATCCCACATTATGTCCGGCGCGGTATTGGAACCCCGCGCGCTGAACGAATTGATTCCCGATTGGAAGGAAAAAGGCGCGCCGGTTACGATCGAAGCGGCCGAAGATAAGTTTTTATTCCTGACCAAGAAATTTGCTTTTCGCCTGCCGACGCCAAAGCAGATGCACAACAAAGGCAATTATATCATCAGCCTTGGCAATTTATGCAAATGGCTGGCCGCGCAAGCGCAGGAAATGGGCGTCGATATTTTCACCGGCTTCGCCGCCGCAGAAATGGTGATGGAAAACAACCGCGTCGTCGGCGTTAAAACCGGCGATATGGGATTGGACAAACATGGCAACCAAACCGCGCAATATCAACCTGGTGTTGTCATCAATGCCAAACAGACAATTCTGGCCGAAGGATGTCATGGCAGCCTAACCAAAAAAATGATCGCCAAGTTTAACTTGCGCCATGGCCGCGATCCGCAAACTTATGGGCTGGGCATCAAGGAAATTTGGCAGGCCGATCCGGCTTTGCATAAGCAAGGATTGATTGTGCATTCGGTTGGCTGGCCTTTGCGTGCCGACACCTATGGCGGATCGTTTTTATATCATTTCGACAATAATCAAATCGCAGTTGGATTTGTGGTGGGGCTGGATTATTCCAATCCTTATTTATCACCGTTCGAAGAATTTCAGCGCTTTAAAACCCACCCCAAAATTGCGCCATATTTTAAGGGCGGAAAACGAATATCGTACGGCGCGCGCACCATCAGCGAAGGCGGATTCCAATCCATTCCCAAACTGACATTCCCCGGCGGAATGTTGATCGGCGATACGGCCGGGTTTTTAAATGTGCCAAAAATCAAGGGCACGCACACGGCGATGAAATCCGGGATGATCGCCGCCGAATGTTTATTCGATCATTTGACGGGGGGAAATGCGCCGGACGAGGCCGATCAATACGAACAAACGCTGAAATCGTCCTGGGTTGGCGCGGAATTGTACGGCGTACGCAATATCCGCCCATCGTTTCATTTTGGATTATGGGCAGGGATTATTTATTCCGCGATCGATACCTATATATTCCGTGGCCGCGCGCCATGGACTTTGCGCAACCGCGCCGATCATACAGGATTGAAAAACAAACAATCGGCGGCGAAAATCGAATATCCGAAACCGGATGGCGTTTTGACATTCGACCGCATGAGTTCGGTGTATTTATCATCCACCAATCATGCCGAAGATCAGCCATGCCATTTGCAATTGCGCGATCCTGAAAAAGCCATAAAAGTGAATTATGACTTATTCGCCGGGCCGGAATCGCGTTATTGCCCGGCCGGGGTGTATGAATTTGTGGACATAGACGGACAAAAGAAACTGCAAATCAATGCCGCCAACTGTGTTCATTGCAAAACTTGCGATATAAAGGACCCAAGCCAAAATATCGATTGGGTTCCGCCTCAAGGCGGCGAGGGGCCGAGTTACACCAATATGTAGTTTTTAACCGAGGTTTTTATGGTTTTCCGTTTTCTGACGATTCTATCCATCACCGTTATTCTAGGCGCCTGCACTTTATTGGATGCCGCTGGGGGCAACAGTTCCACCGCCAATACCGCGGACAATGCGGCGCCGGCCGCGGAAACGGCCCAAAAGGCCGAACCCGCCGAAACCGCAACAACCGAGGAAACCGATGCGGTCAGCGAATTTACCGAAACGCCGGATGGCGTTGCGGGCAGTTATTTGGCCAGCCGCGCCGCATTGCAGGACGCCAATTTCACCAGATCCGCCGAATTTTTACAACAAGCGCTGGATAAAGATCCAACCAACCAATCGCTGATCGAGCGCGTTTGTTTGCTTTATATCATGAGTGGACAAGTCGAAAAATCCTTGCCGCTGGCGCAAATCTGGCAGACCAATAAGAAAAATTCCTTGCTGCCGAGTTTGGTGCTGTTTTTGCAAAATGTAAAAACCGGAAAATTGGCGGATGCGGAAATACAATTAAAAGCGATGGAGGATGCAAAATTAAACAAGCTGACCTTGCCTCTGTTGCGCGCCTGGATGAATGCGGCCGAAGGCAAAACCGATGCGGCGATCGACGTGCTGAAGCCTTTATTTCCAAGCGAAACCGCTGGCGGCATTATTTTACTGCATGCCGCGTTGATTTCCGAATATGCCAACAATTATAACGCCGCCATGGATTTTTATACCCAAGCCGCGTCGCGATTCACCGTAATGCCGCTGCGCTTGTCGATGAGCATGGGCAATTTATATGAACGCCTGGTCGAACCCGCGAAAGCCAAGGAATTATACGACGCTTTTACCAAACGCAGCCCGAATAATTATATTTTCGATGCGGCGTATGCGCGGCTGGAAAAAGGCGGCGTGGCCCCGGCCAACATCCGCACCTCCACCGACGGCATTGCGCAAGTGCTGTTCGACATCGCCACATCGTTCGAAGGCCAGGCCGGCAGCGAAATGGCGATTGTATACGCGCAACTGTCCAATTACATGCAGCCCGATTTCGAATTCAATCAATTGCTGATGGCGGAATTGTTCGAAGCGTTCGAGCAGTTTGACGAATCCGCCGCCATCCACGCGAAATTGATGGGCAATCCGGCTTTTTATTGGTCGGCCGGACTTCGGCTGGCGCGCGACTATGACAAGATGGGTCAACAAGCCAAGTCTGTCGAAATTTTAGAAAAAATGCGCAAGGCGCAGCCAAAACGCGTGGAGGCCGTGACCATGCTGGGCGATTTATACAGAAACCGCAAGGATTACGCCGCGGCGATCGAGGCTTATAGCGAAGCGATAGAAAACAGCGAACCGGTCGGCAAAACCGATTGGCCATTATTTTATGCGCGTGGCACCGCATTTGAACGCGCCGGACTTTGGACCCAGGCGGAAAAGGATTTGCAGCAATCGCTGGAATTATCGCCGGAACAGCCTTATGTGATGAATTATCTCGCTTATTCCTGGGTGGAGCGCGGCGAAAGACTGGATGAAGCCCTGGGATTGCTGGAAAAGGCCGTGGCGCTGGCGCCAGGCGACGCGTTTATTATCGATTCGCTGGGCTGGGCGCTGTACCGCATGGGCAAATACAATGACGCCGAGAAAATTCTGCAAAAAGCGGTTGAAGCGCGTCCTTATGATCCACAACTGATCGATCATTATGGCGATGCGCTATGGCGTCTGGATCGCGCCGAACAGGCGCGCATTCAATGGAACAGGGCGCTTTCGTTTGAACCCGACGCGGAATTAAAAAAATCGATCGATGGAAAATTGGAAAAAGGATTGAAGCAGCAATCCATGCAGGAACCGAAGGATTCTCCTGCACCAGCACCGGCATCGAAACCTGACAATACCGATTTGTTGAATTGATCCCGTTTTACACCATCGCCGCGCCGGCCAAAATCAATCTAAGCCTTAGAATCATTGCCAAACGCGAGGATGGATATCACGATTTGGAAAGCCTGGTTGGTTTTGCGGATTTTGGCGATGTGCTGCGTTTTGAAATCGCGCCAAAAGACAGCATTGCGATAGATGGGGAATTCGCGCGCCTTGCGCCGGGCAATCCCGATAATCTGATATTAAAAACATTGGACAAACTGCGCGCATCGGCGCCTGATTTGCCTAACTTTCATATTCATTTGCAAAAAAATATTCCCGTCGGCGGCGGCGTTGGCGGCGGTTCGGCCGATGCCGCTTCTGTCATTAGATTTGTTCGCGATTATTATTCGGACTTATTTAAACCGGGTTTTAATTGGATGGACCTGGCGCGCAATATTGGCGCGGATGTGCCAGTTTGCGTGGAATCAAAGCCATGCATTATGCGCGGTGTCGGAGAGAAAATAGAATTCACATCCAATTTTGCGCCAAAGCGTGGCGTCTTACTATTCCCCAATATTTCCGTGCCGACCAAAAATATTTTTGCCGCTTGGAATGGAAAAAGCCGGGTGAAAACCATCCATCCAACAACGCAATTCAATAACGACAATGATTTGTTCACGCCTGCCGCGCTGATACATCCGGAATTGGGCGCAATCGCGAATAAACTGGCCAAAACCACGCATAAAGGCTGGGGAATGAGCGGCAGCGGATCCTGTTTTTATCTTTTGGCGGAAGATACAAAGGCGCAGCAGCAATTGCTGGGCGATGTCCGGAATCTTTTTCCGGACTATTGGATCAAGCCGATTGTTATTGCGGGAAATTAGAAATTGAAAAAATCAAAACCGAGACGCTGGCCGGCAAGAAACGCGGCAACGCCAAGCGCCACGATCACCGCCAAATTCAGCAAATTATCGGTGCTGAAAAATTCCGATGCCCCGGTCGGCATGCTTTGCAATGGCTTATAATCCGCGCTGATCTGGCCCAGTTCATAATAGGCGATTTGCGGTTCCGATTGCGTCAAAGTAGGCAATGCCGTGCGGTTAGCCGGCAATAAATTTCGCATTTGGCGCATGCCGTCTTCCAATTCCACCAAACGGGCTTCCAGAATATCGATAGTGCGTTGAAGCCCGGCTTCCAATTGATTGACCGAATCGGCAATCGCGGCAAGTCCGGTCGATGTGCCGGTGGCGGATGGCAATAAATCGCGCGGCGCGACGCGGATGGTGGTATTAAACAAACGCTGCTCTTGAACATCGCCCACGGCGCTTTCCACCATAGTGCCGGATGTCAAAGGATTGTTTTTTGTCAGCGACAGGGAAGATGTTTCAAAACCTTTTCGCGCGACATGCATCACGGCGGCTTCCAGCCAAGCGCCCATGGTGATGCCTGCTTCGGCGGCGGCGCGTTTGGCGATGGATTTGGCTTCTTCGTCTACACCCTTAACACTCCACGCACCCAAAACTGCCGACATGCAACAACCTATATATTAAAAATTTAAACTAAGCGGGCCAGGTTTTGCTGGCGATCGCGGAAACCGTTTCGAAACTTGGGATGCGCACATCGCTTTGGCCTTCGTTGGCGGCAACGCGATCCGACAGCGCATTTAGTTTCTGATCCATTTTTTGCAAATATTCAAACAAAGCGGACTCGTCCAAAGGTACATTGGCCGGGGCGGTCGCGGTAGTGCGCGCCAGATCGGTCAATTGCTGAAATAGAACCGGATCTTTGGCCGCCGTGCGAATAGCCTGCGACAACCAGGAACCAATGGTCTGACCTGATTTAGCGGCTTCGTCTTTGGCGGTTTGTCGGGCTTTGGCAGAAACGCCTTTTACACTCCAGGGAATCGTGATAGCGACGTCATTCTTGGAAGAATCTGTCATGTACGGCCTTGTTTTTATTTTATTTATAGAAAAAGGATTAAGATTTGGGTTTACCAGAGTTGGTAAAATTTGCAAGTATTTACCTATATATAGTGGTGGATATTTCGCTGGCGTGTTATTTTCGGCAACAAGACAAGTGCAACGACAGGCTTGCATTATTCGCGCTGAGCGACTATTTTCACGGATCTATTTTACCGTTGAATTTCTTGATGGGGCGTAGCCAAGCGGTAAGGCATCGGTTTTTGGTACCGACATTCCTAGGTTCGATCCCTAGCGCCCCAGCCAGTCTTCGCCTAGCATTTTTATCTCAAACAATTCCTTGATATTTAATATTATCTGCGTCTTAGTAGATTTTCCCAAGGAACCTTCTTTCCGTGTCGTCCAATCATTAGTGCATGCAAAATATTGACCTGATCTTAGCGCAAAAAGCGAGCAAGGGAGATAAAGCCGCGTTCCAGCAATTGTTGGAGCGGCATTACGACAAAATGTATCGATTGGCCTATCGATTTACCGGACACCGGCAAGATGCCGAAGACATCGTGCAGGATATTTGTTTAAAATTAGTGGATAAGTTGCAAGCTTTTCGCGGCGACAGTAATTTTTCCACCTGGTTGTATCGCGTGATTTTAAATGCCTGTAAGGATTTTTGTAAAAGCCGTGGCCGCGCGCGTAATTTAGAAAAAACCTTCGAAGAATTACAAGAATTCGCCCGCGAAGACAGCAAAGACCACAAACACAAAAGCGCGTGGCTACATAACGCGTTAAATCAAATCGAACCGGAATTGCGCGATACCGCCATTTTAATATTGGATGAAAACCTAACTCATGCCGAAGCCGGAAAGATTTTGGATTGTGCCGAGGCCACCGTGTCTTGGCGATTGTTTGAGGTACGAAAAAAATTGAAACAAATTCGGGAAGAAAACCATGGATAAGGATTTGGACGAATTACAGCAATTATGGCGCGATAATCCGACCCCCCGGCCGGATCTAGATACAAAAAAACGCATTATTTCCAATGCGTTAGATGAATTTGAGCAAAAAAATGCGGAAGCGCGCCAAGGATTGCCTACGTTGCGTCGTCTTATGAATAAGCTGCGTAATTTCTACGCCGCAATCATAGGAGAAAATATCATGACCCATGCTCGTTATTTAGTCGGCGTATTGTGCTTGATGCTGATCGCCGTCAGTTTTTTATGGAATCCGTATGTAATGCGGCACGTTCCACTTCCGGGGTTGGCATCGGCGCCGCCAGAAATGCTGGCATCATCGCCGCCATCGGGCACAGGACGGAACGATTCCGCAAGCATCGATCAACTGGCGCCGCCAGTATCGCCGCCAGCGATGGTGGCGTCCGCCGCGCCGGAAACCAAAGCGGAATCAGGACAGCCCCAAATCGGCGGCAATAGTGGCGGCCTGGCCGTGCCTGCCGCTCCGTCCACCGCACCGGCAAAAATCCGGACCGCGGAAATGGCCGCCAGCCAGCGTATTGGCATTGCCCAGGACATTTCCGAACCATATTATCAGGACCAAGGACACGACAAATTCGGCGATCTGAAAATCAACGGCGTGAAAATGACCGCCAGCGATCCGGTATCCACTTTTTCCATCGATGTGGACACGGCGTCTTATTCCTTTGTCCGCGCGGCGTTAAATAATAACGTCATGCCGCAAAAGAACGCGGTACGCGTGGAAGAGATGATCAATTACTTCCCCTACGACTATAAGGCTCCATCAAGCAAATCGGAACCTTTCAAAGCGCATGTGGCGGTATATCCAAATCCATGGAACGCCAAAACCAAATTAATGCATATCGGCATCAAGGGATACGAACTGAATAGCGACGAAAAACCAAAATCCAATCTGGTGTTTTTGATCGACACTTCGGGTTCGATGGATGATCCAAATAAATTGCCCTTATTGATCAATTCCATGAAAATGCTGGTTGGAACCTTAAAACCGGACGACAGCATCGCCATCGTCACCTATGCCGGCAGCGCGGGCACAGTGCTTCCGCCTACCAAAGCCAGCGACAAGGCGAAGATTATGGCGGCGTTGGATAATCTGGATGCTGGCGGATCGACCGCTGGCGCCGAAGGCATCCGTCAGGCGTATCAATTGGCCAAAAGCAATTTCGATAAAAATGGCGTTAATCGCGTTATTTTAGCGACCGACGGGGATTTCAATGTGGGCATCAACAATACCAATGAATTGAAATCCTATATCGAACGGGAACGGCAAAGCGGCGTATCTCTGTCTGTCTTGGGATTTGGCCGCGGCAATTATAATGACGAGCTGATGCAGGCTTTGGCCCAGAATGGCAATGGCAACGCGGCTTATATCGATACGATTAACGAAGCGCGCAAGGCTTTGGTCAACGAAGCCGGTTCGACTTTATTTACCATCGCCAAGGACGTTAAAATTCAGGTTGAATTTAATCCGGCGACCGTATCCGAATACCGCCTGATCGGTTATGAAACCCGTTTGTTGAATCGCGAGGATTTCAATAACGACAAGGTGGATGCCGGTGAAATCGGATCGGGCCACAGCGTGACCGCGATTTATGAAATCACCCCAGCCGGATCAAATGCCGATCGCATCGACCCATTGCGTTATGGAAACGAGGCTGAAGTGGACAAAGCGCAAATCGCAAGCCGCATGGGCGATGAATATGCCTTTGTCAAAATCCGTTATAAATTGCCGAATGAGGATGGCAGCAAATTGATCACGACGCCCGTCGATAAAAATCTGGAATTTTCCAGTATCGATCAGGTTCCGGCCGATGTTCGTTTTTCGACCGCGGTTGCCGCCTTTGGCCAAAAATTACACGGCGATCAATATGTCGGCGATTTCGAATATGACGATATCGCAACGCTGGCGGAAAAATCCAAGGGCACCGATAAGTTCGGATACCGCGCCGAGTTTATCAACCTTATACAAATGGCCAAAAACGCAGCCAATTTGGAAGTTCTAAAAAAATAACTTTATCAATGCGGCAAAAAGAAAAGGCCCTTTCATAAGAAAGGGCCTTTATACATTATCCAAAATTAAAAACTTAAACGCCGATGCGGTATCCGCCGCCTTCGGTGATAATCACGGCGCCTTCGCCCTTGTCATCGTCTATCTTCTGCCGCAGGCGGTAAATATGGGTTTCCAACGTATGCGTTGAAACGCCGGAATTGTAACCCCAAATATCGTTCAACAATACTTCGCGCGGCACCACGCGGCCGCCGGCCTTGTACAGTTGGCGGATAATGCCGGCTTCTTTTTCGGTCAGTTTCAATTTCTGATCGGTTTGGGTGTTGACCATAATTTTGGTGCTGGGCTGAAATAAATATTTTCCGATGCGCACCTGCGCGTCTTCGGAATTCTGATTTTGGCGGATTTGCGCGCGCACCCGGGCCAGCAGCACGTTAAACCGGAACGGTTTGGCGACATAGTCATTGGCGCCGGCATCCAAGCCCAAAATCGTATCGGCATCGGTCGCGGCGCCGGTAAGCATAATAATCGGCGCTTTATATCCGGCGCGGCGCATCAAACGGCACGTATCGCGGCCATCCATATCCGGCAAACCGACATCGAGAATCACCAAATCCGGGACTTCTTGTTCTTTGACTTTTTCCAGTGCTTGCGCGGCGCGGCTGACTTGGGTGACTTTGAACTCATCATACATCGCCAATTGTTCGGCGAGCGATTCGCGCAAAGCATCATCATCATCAACCAGCAAAATATTCTTTTTCATAACCACCGATAAGAAAAATTGGACGCATCTCTATCTTTTATATTTTTGTTACAGATCGAGCGCAATGTTTTTCGGCCCACAAGGCCGGGGCCGAAACCCGGCAAAAACAGCCACTTACGGTCCAAAATTGCCCATAGAATCAATATCGAAACAATATAAGATATTGAAATATAATGATAATATACCGGATTGGTTGGCATGGCGATTGCAAGGATCATATCGGATGGGAGACTAAAAAAATGACGATTAACACCGCCTTATTATCCGAGAGCAGTTATAGCAGCGCCCTAAGCGATGATCGCGCCTGGCGCGAAACCAAACTGCCTAGCGAATCGGAATTTTCAAAATTATTGCCGGCAGCTTCGGTTGAACCGGCGCAGGCGCAAGCGCCCAACGCTATTGCCGCCCCAATTCTGCAAGACAATATCGGACAAGCCGCGGATAAAACCGATTCCGTGGCCGAACGCCTATTGAATGGAAATTCCGAAGCTGAAGACGCCAAACCCGTAGACGACAATCAAGATTTTACGCTGGCCGACTTAATCGATGTAATCAACCCGCTGCAACACATTCCTGTACTGGGATCTTTGTACCGCAATCTAACCGGCGATACAATTTCAGGACCGGCGCGCGTGATTGGCGGACTTGCCTTCGGCGGACCGATGGGATTATTGGTGGCCACATCCAGCGCGATTTATGCGCAGGAACATGGCGGCCGCGATATCGGCGAAGTGGCCATTGCAAGCTTAGGCGAGGATGAAGAAGCGCCAGAACACACAGCCGAACAAAATAAAGCGCAAGTCGCCGAAGAAAATAGCGACGATAGCGCAAGCGATACCGAATCCAAAACCGCAGACGCCAGCGACGCCGTAAATTTAGCGGAGGTTCCGGATGATATCGATGCCGCCCCATGGTTGGAGCCGAAAGCAGCCGCAGCGCCAGTAACGCCGGTGGAGCAACAGCCGGTTGCGGAAGTCGATATAATTCCAAACAAACCCATGAAACCGTTGGCGCCAACTAACGCCAATGCGGCCCCCGTTTCAGTTCCGCCGCAACAAATGCCGGAAATGATGATGCGCGCGATGGATAAATACGAACAAATGATGAAACAGCGCGTTCAACAAAACTAGAGCCGGTCCTGGGTTCCGCTTGCAATCCGTCAATTCTGCGATTACATCTTGCTCATGATGATCAAAGTCGACAGTAAAAACAATTTATTATATTGGAACAACCGTTCCTATCGCTGCGCGATCGGAAAGAATGGCGCCACGATGGAAAAAATCGAAGGCGACGGCAAAACGCCGCTGGGACAATTTCCGATATTGGAAGTTTATTGGCGCAAAGACCGCGCGGATCTGCCTAAAATCCAACTGCCAACCAGACAAATTCTAAAAAGCACCGGCTGGTGCGATGACCCGGAGCATGCGGCGTATAATTTTCCGGTGCCGCTGCCTTTTTCCGCAAGGCACGAGGTTTTTTGGCGCGAAGACGGGTGTTACGATATTGTGGTGGTGATCGGATATAACCGCAATCCGACCATTCGCGGCCGGGGAAGCGCGATTTTTCTGCACTGCGCCAAGCCGGATTTCGCCGGAACCGAGGGTTGCGTCGCGATAGACAAAAAAGACTTGTTGTCGATTTTGCCGGAATTCACGCCGCAAACGACGATCGATATACGCTAACGTCCGCGTTCCCCGAATATAGCCGTGCCAATCCGCACGTGGGTCGCGCCGCACGCAATGGCCGTTTGCCAATCCGCGCTCATACCCATGGATAATTGTTTTAAATCATGCCGCGCCGCGATTCGCGCCAAGCGCTGAAAATGCGCGGCCGGTTCCCGGTCTTGCGGCGGGATGCACATTAATCCAACGATTGGCAATTTATACTCGCCAATGCATTTGCGAATGAAAGCGTCGGCATCGTTTGGCATCACGCCGGATTTTTGCGCTTCTTCCCCGATATTGACTTGGATAAAGAACTTTTTTTGGCGCGCCAGTTCCGGATGCTTGATTATGGCTTTGGCCAAGGAATCGCGGTCCAAAGTTTGAATGACATCGAATAATTCCAACGCCTCTTTGGCTTTATTGCTTTGCAAAGGGCCAATCATATGCAATTCGATGCCGGTAAATTGGGCGCGCAAGGACGGCCATTTTTCCCGCGCTTCCTGCACATAATTTTCACCGAATACGCGCTGGTCCGCATTCAGGGCTTCGGCGATTTTGCCTGCGTCCTGGCCTTTACTGACCGCAATCAACTGCGCGGCGCCAAGCCTGGCGCGAATTCCGGCAAGAATATCGGGAATGGTTTCATTCATGGCGATTCCAATAAAAAAGGGCGGCCATATAAGACCGCCCTTTCATTATTTTGTCAACAAAGCCTTAGAACGAGATCATTGACCCGACCATAATCGCGGTCGAATCGTAATCATCCGTTGCGCCAAGACCGACGCCGATGGCGCCAGTACCGTCATTGTCATAACGGTCGTGTTGAATCGCCGCGTCCAGCGTTACGCCAGGACCCATCGCGTAAGAAGCCGATAGCAATAATGTATCCAATTCCGGCTCGCGCGTGGAGGTGACTTCGTAATTGCCGTGGCTCCAGCCCAGGCCGACTTTATATCGTCCCGTTTTGTAAGTACCGCTGATGGCATAAGTATCGACATCCAAATCGTTGCCGAGACCGTTTTCAAGGCGTCCATAGGAACCGCCAACGACAAAGGCGCCGAAATCCAGATTCAACCCGGCTTGCCAGGCGCGCACATCATCCATGGTGGTGTCTTCGTTATTCGAATCGGTAAAACCGACCGAAGCCAGAATACCGGTATTTTGCCATTTGCCTTCATAGCTGGCGGCAATCGATAACGCTTCGGAATTTTGACCGGCGTCATTATCGGCTTCGGTCAAACCGCCGTTATTCTGCCGATCGGCGGTGGCATCCGGCGCATAAGAAACGCCGAACGAAAATCCGCCGAAGGATGGCGACAAATAAATCAATTTGCTGCTGGCCGCTTCGACCATTTCCAAGGTTGTGTTAACACCGGCAACGTTATTGCCATAGCTGGTTAATTGCGTCAGCGGATTGTTGGAGAAACTTAAAGTTTCATAGGTGCGATGATCCACTTGGAAAACTTCCGACGCTTCGGGGCCGGTCACCGATTTTTGAATGCGCACATCGTCGGTATCGCCAACCTGCAATTCGCCAAAATTGCCTTTGATATACATAATAGTATCGTCAATTTGTCCGCCAGCAACCGTTTGGCCTTCCAATTCCACCAAAGCGCCAACGGTCAGACCGTTATTCAATTTGGTTTCACCGGTGAACCATATTTCCACATCTTGTTTATGCTGTGATTGCGAAAGTTTCCACCATCGTCATCGTTAACAATAACGCCTAGACCGGCTTTGTAATATCCGCCAAGTCCCAGTTTAACGCCGCTATCCGCGGCATTGGCGGAGGCGGAAAAAACCAACAAACCAAAAGCGGCCAATGCTGGCCAGAAAATTTTTCTCATTTTGTGCTCCATAAAATAAGGTGTTGGCTAATGTTATATTGTAACAAATCAAAAACCGTCCAGCTAAAAACCGGTTTAACCCAATAATACTTATCCCCAGTGACGGTATGTGTTTGAACAAAACATACGCGAATATTTGGGCAAAAAGAAAAGGCGGCTAAAAAGCCGCCTTTTCCCAATACTATGCCGTAAGGCTTAGAATTTGATCGACGAACCGACCATAACCGAGGTCGAATCGTAATCGTCGGTGCCTGCACCAGCAGCGATAGCAGCAGTGCCATCGTTGTCATACTGGTTGAAAGCAACGGCTGCATCCAAGGTGATGCCAGGACCCATAGCGTAAGAACCGCTAACAGCAACTGTATCCAGTTCTGGTTCTTGGGTAGCTGTTACTTCATAGTTACCGTGGCTCCAGCCTAAACCTAAGGTGTATGGGCCAGTGGTATAAGTACCGCTAAGTTCCCATACTTTTACGTCTAAGTCGTTGCCGAATTCATTGTTCAAGTGGCCATAAGAACCACCGACCATGAACGCGCCAAAGCCAAAGCCCAAACCAGCGTGCCATGCGCTTACGTCATCAGCGCCAGCCACTTCGTTGTTAGAAGTGGTGTAGCCCAACGAAGCCATAACTTTGGTCGAGTCCCATTTGCCGTCATAAGCGCCGGCAACGGACCATGCTTCAGAGTTGCCGCCAATGTTGTCGGCTTGAGTCAAACCGCCGCGATTTTGGCCGTCTTGCGATGCATCTGGAGCATACGAAACAGCCAAGCTAAAGCCGTTGAAGCTTGGGGTCATATAGATCAGCTTTGTGCTGTCATTTTCAACTTTCATAACAGTGTTGTTTTCACCGAAGGTGTTAACACCGCCGTCGCTCAAGAAAGCCAAGGAGCTGTTCGAGAAGCTGAGCATGGTGTCATCTGGATCGGCGTGACCAAACACTTTAGAGGCCATAGGACCTACAACTGCTTTCAAGCGACGAGCATCATCTTCGTCACCGACGCGCAATTCGCCGAAGGAACCTTTCATGTACATCCAGGTTTCATCGATTTGGTCGCCATTGGTTTGGCCTTCCAATTCCACGCGAGCGCCAACGGTCAAACCGTTGTCCAAGGTGGTTTCACCGGTGAACCATACTTCCACATCTTGTTTCAAGCTGTGGTTGCGAAGGCCCTGAGCTTGGGCGTTACCAGCATCGTCATCATCGCTAGCAATCACGCCGAAACCGGCTTTGTAGTAACCGCCTAAACCAAGTTTTACGCCTTGGTCAGCGGCTTGTGCGCTACCGGCTGCGAAAACAGCCAAAGCCACAAGAGCTAAATAGAATTTTTTCATTTTTCCTCCAATACACTTCGAAAAAATTTGCCTTGCCTCTCTTTAATATAGTCACATCCTCAGCTTCCGACCGGGTTGTGACCGAATGTTTAGAAAAACAAAGCGGTTACAGATGGAATGACCTGTATATTGCAACGAGTCATCCCGTCATCTGAGGCAAAACTATACATATTAGGAGCTCGTGCCAAGTCATTCCGGCCATTAACCTGTTGTATTCAGGCCATCGCGTGTTTTTGCCGCCACAAGGCAAAAAGGTTAATGTTTACAATGCGATTATTGGGGATTAGCCATTTATCCCCTTGAAATTGTTGCAATTTTGTGGTGGATTACCACCCTAATTTGGTCATACTTCCGGTTTATAACGCCCCAAAAGGTAGGTTTTCATGTCGTGTTTTTCTAAAAAAATCGTTTTTTTCACAATTTTTGCCTTGCTGGTAGGACTTGTCGGTTTGACCGGATGTTCGAACATTCAAAAGGGCGAAGGCTATACCAATCCATATACCGATAAAATGGCGCGCGATAAGCAAAATGAATCTGTTTTAGGCGGAGACGGATTATTTTTCGGCGGCAAATCGAAAGAAGAAAATAATTCCGGCGCTGGCATCGGCGTCAATGGATTTTTATGGCGCGCAAGTTTAGACACGGTTTCTTTTATGCCATTGGCATCCGCCGATCCGTTCGGCGGCGTGATTATCACCGACTGGTATTCGCCGCCATCGGAAGAAGCGGATGCAAAAGCAACCGAGCGTTTTAAATTGACGATTTATATTTTGTCGCGGGATTTGCGCGCCGATGGCATTCGCGTTTCGGCGTTTAAACAAATCGCCGATAAAAACGGCAATTGGGTCGATACCGCGCCGGATGCCGATACTGCCAGCAAAATCGAAAATTCGATTTTAATGCGCGCCCGCGAATTGCGCGTGGCGGCGGCGGTAAAATAATCCCCGATTTTATCTTGATATTGTGCAGAACCGGTAAAACCCGCGAAGTTTTACCGGTTTTTTATCGTCCTCTTACTTGGCGTTTTGCTGTTTTACGCAAGTCTTGCTGCTCTTTCTCGCGCCGCGCGATAAAAGCATCTATCACTTGGTAAGAAGGATCTTTTTCTCTCTTTGGCTTTAATTGCTTGTATTTTCTACTGGCCGGTTTTGCCGAATCCCCAAGCAATGAAAAAATATCAGCTCTATCCGCAAATTCCATGGCTTTCTTTAATTTTTGCAACTGCGGCAAGTTTAAATGCCTGGTTAGCAAAACAAAATTGCGAAAATACGGGTCATGCACCCCCACGAATGCCGCATAATAAAATAATGCCACGCCAATACCCAAACCGACATCCACAGGACGGATATCGGAGCCTGCACAAATAGCATTCTGAAAAGCGCTTATTTCCGATAACTGGTTCGCCACATCAACGCGCCGATTAACGTGCGCGTCATTTTGTAAATCCCATCCATATAAAAAAGCCTTTAGCGCGGCATTTGTTTTTGCGGCGTAAATGATCCTTTTATATTTTTTGGATTGTTTTGGATTTTCGCTAAGCAAATCTTCGTTGCCGTCGCAATGATGGGCGAGATGTTTCACTATTTCTTGCAAACCACTGCGCATATTGCCAGACAGTTCTAATCCGTTTGGATCCCTAGATAAAATATAGCTTTTTGCCGCTTCGATCATTCGGGCGAAGTAGACCGGAATTTCATTTTCTTGAGGCTTATTGTCTTTGCGCATTTTAATACCGCTCCTTTAGTGTATCCTTTATAAACACTTATATAAAGAATGTCCAGGGGGATTGGCTCTTGCCAAATTATTGTATTTGCTTAGAATTTATTGTTCACGGGTAGGGTCCATATATAAAGGTAGAAATATGAGCACAGAAGCGCAGCGGTATAATTTCAAACAAACCGAGCAAAATTGGCAAAAAATCTGGGACGAGAAAAAATGCTTTGAAGTCGGCGAAGACTCGTCAAAGCCGAAATATTATGTGCTGGAAATGTTTCCCTATCCTTCCGGCAAAATTCATATGGGCCATGTGCGCAATTACACGCTGGGCGATGTGGTGGCCAGATACAAAGTCATGCAGGGATTCAATGTGCTGCATCCGATGGGATGGGATGCGTTTGGATTGCCGGCGGAAAATGCCGCGATCGAACGCGGCGAACATCCGGCCAAATGGACCTATGCCAATATCGCGCAAATGAAAGCGCAATTGAAAACCATGGGATTGTCGTACGATTGGCGGCGCGAAGTCGCGACGTGCGATCCGGATTATTATCAGCATGAACAGAAAATGTTCATCGAGTTTTATAAAAAATCTTTGGTCTATCGCAAGGAAGCTTGGGTGAATTGGGACCCCGTGGAGAATACCGTTCTGGCCAACGAACAAGTGGTCGATGGCAAGGGTTGGCGTTCGGGCGCGGTGGTCGAACGGCGCAAATTGAATCAGTGGTTTTTGAAAATCACCCAATATGCCGATGATTTGCTGGGCGCGTTAGAGCGTTTGCAAGGCTGGCCGGAAAAAGTGCGCTTGATGCAGGAAAACTGGATCGGGAAATCTACGGGTGCCATGATAAGGTTTCAGGTGTCAGGTACCGGGTATCAGGAAGAAAGCAAGAAAAACCAGGAACCTGATACCGGGAACCTGGAACCTTCTATCACCGTCTTTACCACCCGGCCAGACACCTTATTCGGCATGTCGTTCTTGGCGATTTCGCCGAATCATCCGATCGCCGAAAATTTGGCGAAATCCAATCCGCAATTGGCCGAATTTATCAAGGATTGCGGAAAAATCGGCACGTCGGAAGTCGCTTTGGAACAGGCGGAGAAACGCGGATTCGA